>URYO01000147.1 GCA_900552195.1 uncultured Sutterella sp.
GCTCAGTCTTGGCATAAAGACTTTCCTCAAACACTACATGCTTGTTCACGAATGATTCTTCGTAAGCATCACGCAGCCTCTTTAGATCTGCTCGGAATGCTTTATGCCACCGGTCAGCTTTTAGAACGAGATCCTAAACGAGCGGCCGACCTTTTCCGTAAAGCCGCCGTCCTCGGAGAAACAAACGCTAAATTTCACTTAGCCATGGCTTTGCGCGAAGGCTTCGGTGTTCGCCAAAACCGGGATGAGTCTTTCGCATGGCTGCGTGTCGCGGCAAAAGAAAAATCTCCGGAAGCCATGTTTGCTTTGGCTGAAGCTTATGACCAGGGCTTGGGGGTTGAAAAAAATCCCGAGATCGCGGAAACATTCTTTAGCCAGGCAGCCTTGAAAGGAGAGAAGCGCGCCATCATGCGAATGATTCGGCTGACATCCGAAGGCGCTCATCTCAATCCTAAACTCTGTCTTCATTGGCTCTTCAAAGGAGCCGCTGCAAAGATTCCGGTTTGTCTCCTTGCTGTCGGCCGCTACTGGCTGGAAACAACACCTAAAAATCCCGTTCGAGGTTTGGGCTTCCTGGAAGAAGGCGCACTTGCCGAAGATCCGGACTGCCTGTTCGAGTTGGGATTTTTCTGGTCAAGCGGCCGATTTGCTGAACGGGATATCGTGGCTGCCATTGTCTACTGTCACCTCGCCTCCACTTTTGGAAGTTGGAAAGCAGCTCAAAAACTTTCTGAACTTCGCGCCTTGGCACAAAAAGAACAGTTACTTGAAGCCGCAGGCATTGCGGCCTTCCCGAGTTCACAGCTTGTCGTCCAAGAAATAATTAAGCGCCGAAACAACGGCGCTTAACATGCTACATAACGAGACAACAGGTCTTGTTAGCTGTCTTCCCACTCAATGGTTTTCTCTTCTGCCTTGAGCGGATGGAAGTGTCTCTGATAAGAATCTCTCAATTCTTCAAGGCAAGTAGAAGCCAGCGGAGCAATGTCTCCTGCGAGAACGCCGGAATTCAAACCGTCGACTGCAGCGCCGTGGAGATAAACTGCGGATAAAACGCAGTCCATCAATTCAAAGTGCTGTGCAAACATGGCGCCGATCATGCCGGAAAGCGCATCGCCGGAACCCGCGGTAGCCAGAGCCGGAGATCCGGTCGGATTGATCCAGCTTACGGAACTGCGCTGGGTCACAATCGTTCCGGCTCCCTTCAGGACGTTCACGGCACCGGTGAGAATACCTAAGTCAAGCGCACGGGAGAGACGATCCTTATTGATTTCTTCAACTGGGAGTCTAAGAATGCGTGCGGCTTCCGCGGCATGTGGTGTTAAAACGGTATGTGCGAATCGATGTGTGACTAAGGATAAAATTTCTTCGTCCTGAGCAATCATCGTCAAAGCATCTCCGTCAATGACCAGAGCGGCCTTAGATTTCAGACATTCAATGAATCTTTGTTTTGCCTGATCGGTAAAGCCCAATCCCGGGCCGATGACGATTGCGTCCATCTCATCAATATTGATTTTTCCCGGGAACATTAATTCGGGACAGAACGGATCGAGTTTCATGTCATCTTCTAAGAGCTCGACATAAACACGGCCTGCGCCCATGTATAAACCTGAACGTGCGGCGATCAATGCGGCGCCGACAGTGCCTTTTCCTCCGCCAATTACACCCAGACGGCCATAGTCGGCTTTTGAAGTATTTTTTAAACGGGGTGCGCAGACATGCTTGAAGTCTTTAACTTCCAAAAGGCTGATTTTAGTGAGCGGAATGGAAATACCGAGCGTTTCCATTTTGACGCGGCCGCAGGCATCGGGCCCAAGACCTGTAAAGAGTCCGACCTTTCCGCTTAAGAAAGAAATCGTCGCATCTGCTTTGCAGCCTGCTCTTTCACCGACCCAAGTTCCGGTTTCGGAGTTGAGGCCGGAGGGAATGTCCAGAGAAACGTGCAATGCTCGTCTTTCGTTAAACCACATCGCCGCATCAAGAAATTCATCTTTAAGCGGACGTTCCAAACCGATTCCGAAAATCGCATCCACGACGATATCGGCTTTGGGCGTGTCGTACGGATCTGTGTAAGTCGTACGACCTAATTTTTCCCATTCAGCCAAAGCAGCTTTTGCTTCGTCACTCTTGGGTGTTTTACCGGCAACTTGAACGACATTAACGTCGTATTCCATCTTTAAAAGTTCGATCGCTGTACAGTATCCGTCACCGCCGTTGTTCCCGGGACCACAAACCACCGTTACTCTAGCCGGGGCAGGATAAAGATCGGAGATGAACTCAGCAGCGGCTTTGCCTGCCCTCTCCATAAGAACTCCGGGTCCTAAGATACGGGCGTATTTTTCCTCGAGTTCTCTTAACTGAGGAATCTGAAGTAAGGAAACCGACATTGATTATTACCGTTAAAAAGAAAGGAGACTGCCAGCATGGACAGTCTCAAAGAATATTCGTGAGATTATTTTCGTTTAACAAATCGCATCGGGCTGTAAGGCGTCGGGTCGATTGCCGGCGTCTTCTTCTCAATGACATCTGACAAGAGTTCGGCACAGCCCTCAGACAATGCCCAGCCGTTCAAACCGTGACAAATATTGAGATACAGACCTTCAAACGGTGTTTCTCCGCAAGACGGCAGACTGTCCGGATGAACAATGCATTTGCCGATCCAATTGGTTGATTCAGTCCATTGAGCCGCTGTCGGAAGAAGCTTGCAGCTGGCTTCATAGATTTCTTCAATCACCTTGTCTGTCATGTCATGGGAGGATTCTCCGAGCCAGTAACGGCCGCAGACACGTACTCGATTGCCTAAACGAGTAACAAGCAAATCCTTGTTGTCAAAAACCAGAGTGTGCAGCGGCGGAACATTCATCGGGTCGATAGTTGCCGTCACAGCCCAGCCCGTCAGCTGCATCGTCGGGAGTTCGAGTTTTTCTTCGATGAGCGCTTTCGTTCCAAGATTGCTGCAGAGAACTACGGCATCGCTGGCAATTTCGCCTTTGTCTGTCTTGACACCGATGACCTTGTTGTTTTCGTCAAACATTAGGCCCGTAACTTCGGTGTGATACATCATGGTCAGATTCTTTTGGCTGACATTGATGGCCTGAATCTGTTTAGAGTAATAACAGCCGTTGCCGGAGAGTTCCTGGGGGAGATAAGAACATCCCAAGAAAGGATCAGGAACGTTTTCCAGAGAGGGATCGATTCTTGAAGATTCTTCTCTAGTCAGCCATTCACCGGGTTTTTCGCTTTCTTCTTTATGAGCTTCTTCCCATGCCTGGGCATTTGTAAAGACACGAAGCAGACCGTAGACTTGCTCAAAAGACAGATCTTCCAAACGAGCATGGAATTCGGTTAAACCGACACTGTAGCGTGCCAAAGTCATTAAAGAGTCGTGATTTGCGGCCCAGACATCCGCACTTCTGGCGTTAGCTAAAGCGCGAAGGAATTTCATCTGTCCAATGGAAACATCCCAACCCAAACGACGAGTTTTTGCGAAAATGGAAGCCAAACCGGCTTTGCCTTTAAAGGGAGCACAAAGCATCTGTACGGAAATAGGACCCATAAATCCGGCCATTCCGAAACTGCATTCCTGATTCGGCGTCGAGGCTTTCTCGATCAATGTAACGTTATGACCGCGCCTGCGGATGTGATCTCTATCTCACGACGGCCGCCCTTGAAAAGAAGAGGGGGCGTCATGCTCT
>URYO01000148.1 GCA_900552195.1 uncultured Sutterella sp.
TATTAGAAATTTTCTAAAACTGAACTTTTCTCTCTCCGGACTTGAATAGAGCAACGGAAACAAACAAAGAAGGAATATCAGGCGCCGCCTCAAATTAAGGAGAAATCAGTTCCCCAGTTCCTGAAAAATTATCCTCAGATAACCGTTTCCACCTGAGAAATCGTTCTCTAAGAGTTCAGCCGTCTTCTTATGCACCGAAAACATTCGAGGCCGTTGTTAGAACGGCCTCGCAACATTGAAAATTAGGCTTTACTTTGAAGCCGATCAGCCGACCGTGCGCTGACGCACGGTTTCAAACAAACAAATACCGGCGGCAACGGAAACATTCAAACTTTCGACAGTCCCCAGCATCGGAATCTTAGCCAAGTCACTGCAGCGGCGGCGAGTCAATTGACGAAGACCGTCGCCTTCGGCACCGAGTACCCAGCCGAAAGCGCCCTTTTGATCAAATTCATAAATGGTCTTTTGAGCTTCGCCGGCTGTGCCGATGATCGGTACACCGGCGTCAACGAGCTCAACAATCGAACCTGCCAAGTTCGTGACTCGCACAATCGGCACCGTCTCAGAAGCGCCGGCGCTTGCCTTCACTGCCGCAGCCGTCAATGTTGCGGAGCGGTCTTTCGGTGTGATCACCGCAGATACTCCGGCTGCATCTGCAACACGGAGGCAAGCACCGAAATTACGCGGATCGGTTACGCCGTCCAAAAGCAACAAAAGCGGATTGCCGGCGAGATTATCCATCAATGTATCGAAAGACATACCGATATCGATCGGCGCAGCTAAAGCAATCAAACCCTGATGCGGAACTTCATGAGAAAAGCCGTCCAAGCGATTGTTGTCGGCCTGCATCAAACGGATGCCGGCCTTTTCAATCTCTTCAATCATCCGGCGCATGCGCTGATCGCGGCGCTTCGGATCATAGTAAACGATGCGAATCGACGAAGGATCGCGTTTCATTCTCGAGGACACGGCATGGAAGCCGGCTAGGACTGTATCTTCTTTTTTCATGAGCGTTTCTTTGCAACAGACGGTGCTTTCTTTGTTTTTCTCGCTGCCGGCTTACGCGGCGCGGCAGAAGATTTTACGGTTTTCCTTTTGGCTTCGGTCTTCGGTCTGCTTTGACGATTCTTCGAAACCAAAGCGAATTCTATTCTTCTTGCGTCGAGATCACAGCGGGCAACCTTAACCGTGAGCTCGTCGCCCAAGCGATAACGCAAGCCGGAGTCTTCGCCGTAAATTTCATTGGACTTATCGTCAAAGACGAAGTAGTCGTCACCGAGGCCGGAAATATGGATCGCGCCTTCGACATACAAGTCTTCAAGCGTAACGAAAATTGCAAAGGGGCTGACGCCTGAAATCACGCCTTTAAAGACCTGACCAAGTTTCTTCTGCATGTAATTGCATTTCAGCCAAGCCATTACATCGTAACTGGCTTCATCGGCACGGCGTTCATGAGCAGAACAAAGCAACCCGAGCTTTTCCCACAAGTCGATATGCGCAACCTTCTTCTTGTCGTCGGGTTTTGCCTTGCAGATGATTTCTCTTGTCTGAACAGGAACCTCGGCCTCATTGGGTTCAACCAAAATCTTCGGCACGTATTTCCGGCGCCGTAAGATACCTCGGATGGCGCGATGCACCAGCAAGTCGGGATAACGGCGAATCGGTGAGGTGAAGTGCGTATAAGCGTCATAAGCTAGGCCGAAGTGACCAACGTTATGCGGGCTGTAGACGGCCTGCTGCATGGAACGCAGCAAAATCGTCTGAATCATCGCTTTGTCCGGTCGATCAGCTATTGATTCCAGCACCTTGGCATAGTCTCCCGGAGTAGGAGAATCTCCGCCGGGCAGCGTCACGCCGAACGGCGCCAAAGTTGCTCTGGCTTTTTCCAGACGATCCTGGCTGGGCGGTTCATGAACACGGTAGAGGCACGGAGCTTTATTCTTCTGCAGGAAGTCTGCTGCACAGGTGTTTGCTACCAGCATCATTTCTTCGATAAGACGATGGGCATCATTGCGTTCGCGCGGCAGAATCTGTTCGATCTTGCCCTGCTCATTGGCAACAATATAAGTTTCAACCGTCTCAAAATCCATCGCGCCGCGCAGTTCACGGCTCTTGATCAGGTTCTTGTAGAGATCATAGAGATCCTGAACGTTGCCAAGCACGTGTTCCATGACCTTGGCTTCAGGACCATTCGGATTGCAGAGTGCGGCCCAGACATTGTCATAAATCAGTCGTGCGGCCGAACGAATCACGGCAGGATAGAACTGGTAGGCTTCAACCAATCCGTTGGCGCCGATGATTGCGTCACACACCATGGTGCAGCGGTCAACCTGTGGATTCAAAGAACACAAGCCATTAGAAAGCTCTTCCGGCAGCATCGGGATAACGCGTCTCGGGAAGTAGACACTCGTTGTTCTTAACTGAGCATCTTTATCAATGGCACAACCGGGTTTAACGTAATGAGAAACATCGGCAATGGCTACGAGCAGACGGAATTTGCCGTCTTCCAAAGGCAAGCAGTAAACCGCATCGTCGAAGTCTTTTGCATCTGCGCCGTCAATCGTCACAAACGGAATATCACGAAGGTCTACTCTGTCTCGAAGATCGGACTTCGTTACAGAGTCAGAGAAACGCTTAATTTCTTTCTTCGTTTCCTCGGAGAACTTGTAAGGAAGATCGAACTTACGAACCGCGATTTCGGTCTCCATTCCCGGCTCGTCGATCGTTCCCAAAATCTCGACTACGTGGCCGACAGGGCTATTGTTGAGAAGGCCTTTATCTTCAAGTTCCACCACAACGATCTGAGAAGGCGTTGCGCCCAGAGAGCGGCCCGGCGCAATTAAGATCGTTTTGCAGATTTTTGCGTCTTCAGGCACCACAATTCCGACACCGCGTCTCAGTTCAAAGCGGCCGACAATGCGTTTTAACTTGCGATCGGCGAGTTCGACGATATCGGCTAAAACTCGACCTCTGTAGTCGGTTCCTGCTTCTCTTGCGACCACAATGTCTCCGGGAAGAACTTTCGTCATTTCTTCCGGAGGAATGTACATATCAGGAACGTCTTCTTCGCAAATCAGGAATCCGAATCCGTCGCGGTGTCCCTGCACCACTCCTGTATGAAGTTTGGCGGAGGAAGTCAGAAGAACGATGTCTTCTCGATTCGTAAAGATTCTTCCTGCCTCTTTTAATTTATTGAAAGCGCGATCAAAGACCTCAGAGGAGATGCCTTTATGGGAAAGCATCACATACTCTTTCAGGTCGTCCATTTCCATCGGGAATCCGGCCGTCCTCAATTCCCTTTCAATTGCCTTTTCAGCGGCTTCCACTCCGGCAGCCGGGGTGGTACGCTGCGGCTTATCAGAAGTCAACGCAGACTTCTGGGTGGTTTTGTTCTTCGTAGTAATTTTGAGCCTCAACTAATTAATGTTGATCCTATTTATGCTGGATTGTAATTGTTGAGGCTGCTAACAAAGTCCTAGGATCGCTCAGAGTGGAGATATTTAATTTCGGCCGTCGGGTACTAAAAATATCAATCTAAATTAAGCACATCCAGCATTCCGAGTCCGCGGAACTGGGGAAGAAGCAGAATTAACAAAACAATAATCAAAAGAAAGACCAGACCGTAGGCAAACTGATGATCCGTTAACTGCCTGAAGAAACGGTAGTGGCCACCCGACGGATTCT
>URYO01000149.1 GCA_900552195.1 uncultured Sutterella sp.
GATCTTCAGGCAAACCGGAGTCTTACCGGCAGTTAATCCGGCGGAGTGCTTTTCAAAGTCAGGATGGAAGGGCTCTATAACCACGGACGTCACTGAAATACTGTCCGGCTCCGGAATAATGCCTTCAATGAGATCTCCGTCCGAAGAGGCATAACACAAACCGAACTGACCAGCTAAGACAGAAGCTACTAACAACGCTTTGATTTCCATGAAAAATCAGTTCCTTCCGAGAGCTAAAAACTTTAGAATGCATGCACCAAAAGAATAACCGATTTGAGGCAGTTTTGTATTCCGCTCGGTTATCCATCGTGCAATATTTAGAAATACTCTCGAAGGCTATATGAACATTTCTGTTTTTGACATGTACCGTATCGGTATCGGTCCCTCATCTTCCCATACCGTGGGGCCGATGCGTGCAGGGCGCAACTTTATTTCCCTCCTGAGAAGTCAGCATCTCTTCCCCGAAGTTGAAGGAATCAAAGTAAAACTAATGGGGTCGCTGGCTGCAACAGGTATCGGACACGCCACTGACAGTGCAGTTCTGCTTGGCTTAATGGGTAAAAGTCCTTCCGTAATCGACGTTGACTCAATTCCCGACTGGATCAAAGACATCAAAGACAAAAATCGTTTGCTTCTCGACAGCTGCAAGCCGATTTCTTTCACCTACAGCAAAGACCTCACTTTTGAACCTTCTGTCCTGGATTCCTACCATACCAACACGCTGATCATTTCGGCCTTTGATGCCAAAGGCAGCGAGCTCTTTTCTCGAAAATATTATTCTGTCGGAGGCGGCTTTATCGAAACGGAAGAAGAAGCCAAGCTCAAACAGGAGCCCCGCGCCCTCCCTGCGACGGAAGAAGATAAAAAAGCACTGCCCTATCCTTTCTCCACGGCCAATGAACTCATGAAACAATGCCGTAAAAACGGACTGAGTATGGAAGCCGTGATTCGGGCCAATGAAGAAGTCATCCGCAGCCATGAAGTGATCGACGATACCTTAGATCATATTTGGTCTGTAATGAGCATGTGTATCGACCGCGGGTTGAACGCTAAAGGATGTTTGCCCGGCCCTCTGAAGGTAAAACGCCGTGCCAACGAACTTTACGAAAAGCTCCTCAACAGCCCGTTGAAAGTCGCTGACGATCCCCTTCAAGTGATTGACTGGATCAATGCTTACGCTTTTGCCGTGAGTGAAGAAAATGCAGCGGGCGGCCGAGTTGTTACTGCTCCAACGAACGGAGCAGCCGGCGTCATTCCCGCCGTCATTAACTATTATCGCCAGTTCATCCCGCAGGCAAATAAAGAAGGTATTCGCACGTTCCTTTTAGTCGCCGGCGCCATCGGTGCGCTCTACAAAAAGAACGCATCTATTTCCGGAGCAGAAGTCGGCTGTCAGGGCGAAGTCGGCGTGGCTTGTTCTATGGCAGCGGCCGGATTAGCCGCAGCACTCGGAGCGACCAATGAACAAATTGAAAACGCCGCCGAAATCGGTATGGAACACCATTTGGGCCTAACCTGTGATCCCGTCAGAGGACAGGTACAAATTCCTTGCATCGAACGCAACGGTATTGCCGCTGTCAAAGCGGTCAACTCCGTCCGTTTGGCCATGATGGGAGACGGCTCCCATTATGTCAGTCTGGATCAGGTAATCGAAACCATGATGCAGACCGGCAAGGACATGGCAAATAAATATAAGGAAACCAGTCTCGGCGGCTTAGCCGTCTGCGTCGTCGAGTGCTAAAGGAAAAATATGAGTCGTAGAGTCCCGGCGTTTGTCACCAAACATGCCAATTTAGAAAGAATGTGGAATTTCGGTATGTTCGTGATGGAACGTATCGACAAAGCCTCTTTGAAACAGGTCGCATCCTCGCTGACGCTAACGACTCTTCTTTCCATTGTTCCTGCTTTAGCTGTCATCATGGCGGCTTTTTCTGCCTTTCCGCTGTTCGCTCCTTATCGCGAAGCCTTTGAGCAGTTTATTTTTTCAACCCTGCTGCCTGAACAATACAGTGATCAGATCTTAGGCTACATCAAGCAGTTTGCCACTCAAGCTGCCGGTTTAACTGCCTTCGGTTTAATCGGTTTGATGGTATCCGCACTGCTTTGTATTGCAACTATCGATTCAGCTTTAAACTCGACTTATGAAGTTCTCAAACTTAGAAGTTTATGGCAGAGAGTGCTGATGTACTGGGCTCTCCTCACGCTTGGGCCCGTTGCTATCGGCATCAGTCTTGCAGCCTCTTCCTACCTAACCGGAATGGCGATGTCGGGACACTTATCTGTCTACGCCCAGTGGCTCATTCCGATCGGCCAATTAATTTTTCAATCTATTATCCTTGCTGCACTATATAAATACGTTCCAAACTGCCGGGTTCTTTGGAGAGACGCACTCGTCGGGGGGATTCTGATTGCCTTAGTTTTTACGGTCTTCCGATGGGGCTTCGGCATCTATGTCATGCGCGGTTCCTACACGACGATATACGGTGCCTTTGCCGCGATTCCGGTTATGCTGACATGGATGTACATAAACTGGATGTTTGTTCTGGCCGGTGCGGCTATTACAGCAACGCTGCCGATGCTGCGCGCCAAACGCTATAAGGATTTCGATAAGAGCGGAGACGAGCTGCTCTCAGCGGTTGCCCTCCTTCGAATCCTTATGTTAGCTAAGGAGTCCGGCAATCCTCAAATGACCAACATCGAACTTGCCGATAAGATTGGAAGTTATCCGGAAGCTGTCGATGCGCTGCTCTCCAGACTGATTCAGACCAATTATGTCGTTAAAATCGGTTCAGATGCGACCAGCAGCTGGGCACTTCTTGCAGACGCACACAGCAAGACGCTTGAAGAATGTTTTGAGGAATTCTCAATGGACATGAGCAACTCGCTGCTGCAGGGAGATACAGCTGAGAGACGCTGGGTTAAAGAAGGTCTGAACGATCAGTGGCTTCAAACTCCGATGAGAGAAGTTTTGAATTAATCAAGCGTTTTAGTTATATCGACCCAGCCTGTGCAGCAGGAAGATTTTTCCAATTCAGGAATCGTCAGTTCAATGCCGGTATCGGAAGTCCCGCATGCCGGAAGTACGGAATCCATACTTTTAAGAGATTCGTCCAAATAAACCTTCACATCTTCATTGATTCCGAAAGGACATACGCCTCCGGGCGCATGTCCGATGATTTGTTCACATTCCTCCGGCTTGATCATTTTAGCTTTGGCTGCAAAAGTATGTTTGAACTTCGCGTTATCGATTCGCGCGTCACCGACTGCTAACACTAGAATCGGTCCGCTTGGAAGCATGAACGACAAAGTCTTAGCAATCTTCTTTTCTTCACAGTCAAATGCTTTGGCTGCAAGCGCCACAGTTGCTGTTGATTCCTTTGCAATTCGAATTCGATCCGAGAGGCCGAATTTCTCCAAATGCTTTTTCGCTTTTTCTAATGACAATTTCTGCAAACCTTACTTAAGTCAGTGCAGACAGTTTCTTATACGCACCGTTTTTTATCACATGTACTTGAAGAATGAAAGCGCTAATACCACTACAACGCCGCTCATCAGAGGAACCCACGTGCGCTTGACGAGAACCAAACAGTATGTACGTCCTTCGGCATCAACCGTCAATGCATCGGCAGTTTCTTTATAAGAAGGCTTGTTTCCGGCAGAAACCTGT
>URYO01000150.1 GCA_900552195.1 uncultured Sutterella sp.
GGCTAAATGCAATTATACACCGAAAACCAAGATCACGATTGCCTGGAACGAAGGTGCTTCGACGGAAGAGAAACTGGTGTAGATGTTCTCAAACAAGCAATCAGCCGCCAGCTTGAAAATCCTACCGTTCCGCACAACCCGCTTGTTTTCCCGAAAGACATTGCCGATGAAATTCACACACTGACTCGGGAACTCTCTGAAAACAACGTTGAAAAGGCCCCTTGGATCGCCGAACAGATCCTTGAAGGCGACAAAGAACTGGGACTCCGAACTTTAAAGAGCGACTTTACTAAAGCCGAACTGCGAATCAATGCACTCAATAAGCACTACAACGGCGACCTGGATATGGCTATTGCCGACGTGCGCTACTCCTTTGTCAGCAAGGTCGCCTCTTCTTGCATCACACGAGACAACGAGGTCAAACAAACGATTACCGACAAAATCGACAGGATTGTTTTGCATCGTTGGCTGGGTGTACCTATTTTCTTGGCCGTGATGTACCTGATGTTCATTTTTTCGATCAACGTCGGCTCAGCTTTCATTGACTTCTTCGATATTCTTTTCGGTACGATCTTTATCGACGGTTTCGGAGAACTTCTCACTTCCATCGGAACGCCTGAATGGCTTAAGACGATTCTTGCCGACGGTATCGGCGGCGGTATTCAATGTGTCTCCACATTCATTCCGGTCATCTTCTGTTTGTTCTTAGCCTTATCTTTCCTGGAAGACTCCGGATATATAGCCAGAGCCGCCTTTGTGATGGACCGTCTGATGAGAGCGCTCGGGCTGCCCGGAAAAGCCTTTGTTCCTCTGATTGTCGGATTCGGCTGCGGCGTGCCCGCTATCATGGCAACGCGCACTATGGAACAAAAACAAGACCGCATTACCACGGTTTTAATGGCTCCGTTCATGAGCTGCGGCGCAAGATTGCCGGTCTACGTTTTGTTTGCGACTGCCTTTTGGCCGATGAGCGGACAAAATCTCGTTTTCGGTTTGTATCTCATCGGCATCTTGGCAGCTATCGCCACAGGCTTCATGCTTAAGAGAACGGCCTTAGCCGGTCAGACCAGCGCCTTTGTCATGGAGATTCCTCCGTACCATCTGCCGACCGCAAAGAACATCCTTTTGAGAACATGGGATCGTCTAAAGAGCTTTTTTTCCGCGCCGGTAAAGTGATCGTTGTACTTGTGGCCGTTCTGTGCTTCCTGAACTCTTTGGGAACAGACGGCTCCTTCGGCAATCAGGATTCAGACAAGAGTGTTTTGTCTCAGATCGGCAAGACAATTGTGCCCGTTTTCAAGCCAATGGGCGTATCTGAAGAAAACTGGCCTGCCGCTGTCGGCGTCTTTACCGGTATTCTTGCCAAAGAAGCCGTTGTCGGTACGCTGGATTCTCTTTACAGCGGAATCGGTGGTAAAGCGGAGGAACAAGCTGCTGTAGGTGAACCGGCAGCAAAGATTGAAGAGCAAGCTCAGCAGCAAAACGAAGAAGAAGGCTTTAACCTTGCCCGCTCCTTCGGTGAAGCCGTCGCCAGCATCGGTGAAGGATTCGGCGATATCGGAGCCTTCTTCACTGATCCGCTTGGCATCTCCGTAGAAAGCGACCTCTCCGACGTTGCTCTGCAAGCAGAGGAGCAAGAAGTAAGCACCGGAACAATTGCCGCCATGAACAAGCTGTTCGACGGTGAGTTGGGTGCGTTTGCCTACCTGTTGATGGTTCTCCTCTATTTGCCCTGCGGCGCCGCTATGGGTGCCATCTACAGAGAGGTCGGAAGCGGCTAGGCCATCTTCTCTGCTTTGTGGACAACCGCCGTTGGCTACAGTGCTGCAACTATCGTCTATCAAGCCGGCTCTTTCAATGCTCATCCGGTGTATTCAGCAGTTTGTATCGCCGTTTGCACTGCGATCATTGTCGCAATCGTTGCAGGGCTTAGGCTCGCTGCAAAAGGAAACTCAAACGCAGAAGGAAGACTTGCCAACAGCAATGCTCGCTAAAAAGAGCTAATTTTCTTTCCGTTCCGCTCTTACCTTTGGGTTTGAGCGGAATTTGTTTTCGTTCGAATAGAAACAATCTTGTAAAACAAAGACTGGAGAAACAAAGCCTTTTAATGAGCGGTCGTCATAGGAGGACGGCAAGAGCAGATTATGAGAATGCATCTCACGGACAACGGCTCCTGAGCCGCAACCGCCGGAGCGATTCAGTATTCAGATAAGAGTATTTCCGACTTCCGGGTAAATTTCTCGTTTTTGGCAATGTTTACGACCATCTCGGAAGAAATAGAGAAGAATTCGCTTATCGTGAACCTGAATTTTCTGAGAACGATTTTTTTATTCTTGATGCTCGCAACCTTATGAAAAAGCTCGTTTTTGCTGTAGTTGTATCGTTCGTTGCTTCTGCCGTCTACGCTGAAACCTCCGTTACGCTTTATGGCGGCGCCGACGGCGGCATAACCGTCCAAAAACTAAAAGGAAAATCTGCAACGGTTAAATTTGCCAACGGCAACTTGGACACCAATATGTTCGGCATTACTGGGACGGAAGATCTCGGAAGCGGAAACAGTGTTTTCTTCAGACTGGAGCAAGGCTACGTCCTATCTAACGGAAAAGAAGACGACGACAGCGGCGACAAGGCCTTCAACCGTCAGGCTTATTTGGGTTTTACATCTCGCCTCGGTCAAGTCGCATTCGGCAGAATCGGAGCGCTTGGTTCGTACAACGGCGAATACTCCATTTCCGGATCGTCCGCCTACAACACGAGCTTTTCTGCGCTTAGCAATATCCACAGCGCGTTCATTCTCACGGACTGGATGAACAACACGATTGCTTATCTTTCCCCCAATCTTAACGGTTGGAAGCTTCACGCCACATACTCAAACGGCGTAAATGAAGATTCCGAAAAGTGGTCAAGAAACAAGCACTATTACGGCCTCGGAGCAACATTCGAGGATCAAGCTTTCAGGTTGGGCGCTTACTGGGAGATGTTGGATAACAAAGGAAGCGATGGTTTTTCAAAACCTAAAGCAACGAATTTGTTTACCACCCAGGCTTCTTATGATTTCGGGACATTCAAGCTTTTCGGCGTTTACCAATACGCACTTCATAGCATGAAGCTTCCGAACTACACTGAGATCGAAGGAGCGCATAAAGGCGCGAACCAGCACGCGCTCGCGCTCTCCGCAGCGGTGCCCTTCGCAGGCGGCTCAGCAAGGTTTCAGACTCAGGGTGCGCTAGGCAAACTCAAAGACACAGGCGAAAAGTACAACTCATTTTCTCTAGGCGCCGCCTACCTTTATCCGCTTTCCAAGCGCACGACGCTTTACACTCAGGCCGGTTGGGGAACTACTGGAAAAGCCTTTAAAAAATATGATTCCGGTTTAGGAGGATGGGCCGCTACTTTTGGTTTAGGTCACAACTTCTAAATTTGGTACTTCGGGAAAACCTTCTTGCCTGACCGTCCTGAGACAGTTAACGTCTCTGACAATTGCTGCAGTAATAAGTTGCTCTGCCGTTTTGAATGATCTTCTTAATCGGACGACCGCAATTCGAGCAGGGCTTGCCTTCTTTTCCATACACCTTGGCATTTAAGGTGAAATAGCCTTGCTCTCCCTCTGCGGAAACAAAGTCTTTTAATGTGGAGCCGCCTTCGTTAAGTGATAAAGTCA
>URYO01000151.1 GCA_900552195.1 uncultured Sutterella sp.
CCAGTGTCCTTCTGGTAGGAGTATTGGTAGGACAATTGAACATTACAGTAGACGGTCCGTTAAAGGCCGTATTTTTTATTCACCGAACCGAAGGGAGATCCTCCCTCCGGTTCTTTCGTATTAGTAGGTCAAAACTTATGCTTCGAAGAATTTTGTTGTCCGCTTGTCTTTTACTTCCGGTCGTCGGATACGCTTCAGCCGAAAATCCGGTCGCCGGGCAGGACTACACGGTTTTGAAAACACCGGTGCAGACTCAGGAGCCCAAGAAGATTGAAGTCTTAACTTTCTTCGCTTACACCTGCCCTCACTGCTATACCTATGAGAAAGATGTCCTGCCTTGGAGCGAAAAGCTCCCGGATGACGTCGTTTTCCGTCAGATTCCTGTTGCCTGGACTCCAAAGAGCTTCCACTTCACTAAGACTTACTACGCCTTGGAAGCAATGCACAAACTGCATCCCTACCATGAGATGCTGTTTAATGCCGTCATCAAGGAAAGAAAAGAATTCCCCGACCTCAACAGCATCGCGGATTTCTTTGCACAGAACGGCCTGAACAAAGAAGAGTTCCTCAAGAACGCCAACTCTTTCTCGACCAAAGTCAAAAATGACCGCGCTTTCAAAACTTGGCAGGCCTATGAAATCGACGGTACGCCCGCCAACGCCGTCAACGGAAAGTACATCACTGCCCCGCACATGGTCGGCACTCGAGAAGGTGCAATTCAGGTAATGAATTACCTGATCGAAAAAGAACGAGCCGCGAAGAAATAATCGGCTTCGGTCCAAAGGAGGTTCGCCTCCTTTTTCTGTTCTCTGCAGCTTCTTTAGACGACGGTATTCGCCGCCCGCGATAAGCTGTGTATGATTATCTCCATTAAGAATATCTATCCGCCGGGCACAGAATGTCCGGCCGCGGAGTAACAAATGAACATTTTCCTGACTGGAGCATCAAGCGGCATCGGACAAGCCCTAGCAAAAGAATTTGCAGCAAACGGCGCCACGCTTGGTCTTGTTGCCAGACGTGAAGACAAGCTCAAAGAGTTGATCGCAGAACTTCCGAATCCTGAACTGCATACGGCGATCGTCTGCGACGTTACGGATCGTGATCGTTTAATCGAAGAAGCCCGTAAGTTCGATGAGGCCTGCGGTGGAGTCGATATTGCGGTTGCCTGTGCCGGTATTTCCGTCGGTGTAAAAACACAATACCGAGAAGACTTGGATGTCTTTGACAAAGTCTTTGATACCAACGTATTCGCAATGGCATCTACTTTCCATGCGTTTATCGATCCGATGATCAAGCGTAAACGCGGAACTCTGGTCGGAATTGCCAGTGTCGCCGGTATTCGCGGTCTTCCGGGAAGCGAAGCTTATTGCGCCAGCAAATCCGCCGCGATCACGTACTGCGAAAGCCTTCGTGTTGAAATGCAGAAATACGGCGTCAAAGTCGTAACGATCTCTCCGGGATTCGTTAAAACGCCTTTAACCGCCCATAATCCTTACAAGATGCCTTTCATTATGGAGCCGGAAGCATTCGCCAAAGAAGCCGTCAAGGTAATCATGGTCGGCAAAAAGTACGCCACGATTCCATGGGAAATGGGCGTTCTGTCAAAAATTCTTCGCCTCATCCCGAACTGGCTCTTCGATAAGATTTTGGCTTCCCGTAAGCAAAAACCGCGCTCTGGCACCGCCGGAACGTCGAAGGCCGAAAACCGACCGGTCTCTGAAAAGTCTCCGAACGCGGTTCCGACCGTCAACAAAACAGACGAAAACAAGTGAAGTACTTAAACTGACGTAACGCTTAACACGCTCAAGCCGAAATCAATAGTTTCGGCTTTTTCTTTGTCCAGATCCGTGTTCGGAAAGAAAAACGGGAGCCAACGAGCTCAGGAAGCGGCGGCTTTTATCCGTTAAAAAGAGGCCGTTGTAAGAAGAGAATTCCACGCCCACAGCTTCTTTCAAAAGCAGGTACCGATAAACCGCCCGCAGCTGGCTTTCTGAAAACTCCGTCCCGATTTTCCATGTACTAAGTTCCTGAAAATCATGCTGCCAAATAAACGGAGTTTCGATACCGTGCAGAATCTCTATCACTTGTGCGGCATTCAGGTAAAGCTTCGATTTCTCGTAGGACCGCCACACCGTAGAGAGGAATTTTTTTACGGCCGTAGAGGCATCCCAGCTTTTCTCGGAGGCAAGACAGTTGTCGCATTGTCCGCAGGCCTCCTTTGTTTCTTCTCCGAAGTAAGCCAAAAGGAGATTTCTTCGACACTCCGTGCTTTCGGCGTAGCCCTGCATCACGTCCTGCTTCACCTCGGAGATGTTCTTATACCAATCCTCGGCGTCACTTTCTGCAATGCGTTTCTTCTGAAAGAACGCATCGCCTCCGCTAAAACAAAGCCATGCTTCTGCCTTTTGACCGTCTCGCCCGGCCCTTCCGATTTCCTGGACGTAATTCTCGATGCTTTTAGGCAGAAAAGTATGCGCTACGAAACGGACATCCGCCTTATCGATACCCATGCCAAAAGCAATCGTCGCCACAATCACCGCGTCCTTTTCATGCAGGAAACGGGTCTGACTCAGCTCTCGTTGCTCCCGGCTCAGTCCGGCGTGATAGCAAAGGCAATTAATTCCTTCCGCTGCCAGAAAGGCGCAAATCGTCTCCGCTTTAGCTCGGGAGCTCGTGTAAACGATACCGCTTTCTCCGGCGTGCTTTTCTTTTATGAAGGCTAGCAGCTGTTCATTGCCTCGCTTTCTGCGGACCACAGTAATTCGGAGATTTTTTCTCTCCAGGCTCATGGCATGCACATAAGGTTCTACGAGCAATTTTTCGCAGATATCTCGCGAACTAATAGCGTCGGCAGTGGCTGTAAGGGCAATTCTTGGAACCGAAGGAAAACGTTCTTTTAATGCACTTAGAAGCCGATACTCAGGCCGAAAGTCATGCCCCCAGCTCGAAACGCAATGCGCTTCGTCATAAGCAAACAAAGAAACGCAGCTGTCCTCCAGAAGACGGCAAAAAGAGGGATTGGAAAGGCGCTCCGGAGAGACATAAAGAATCTTGATCTTCTCGTCTCGTATTAGCTCTACCGTGGAAGAAATTTCATCCCATTCCATGTTTGAGCTTAAGTAGGCGGCCGCCACGTTTTTCTTTTTCAGCGCATCCACTTGGTCCTTCATAAGAGAGATCAGCGGCTCAAAGACGACGGCCATGCCGTTCTTAACCAATGCCGGCAGCTGGAAACACAAACTCTTTCCCGCGCCCGTAGGCAGAAGGGCCAGCACGTCTCTTCCTTCCAGGAGCGCTTCGATAATCGCCTCCTGCCCTTCGCGGTAATCTTCATGACCGAAAACCGATTTAAGCGTCTCTCGGCATTTTTGAGTAACTTTTGTTTCCTTCGGCATGGCGCGAGGTTATCACATCCGTTGAGGCTCCGAGAGGCACAAATCTTTCAGAAGCTTTGCCAAAACGGGCAATAATGGTTGTTACTTAATTGTTTTCCCTAGATTTTGTTTTATCATGCTCGCATGTGACACAGGGTGTTTTCCCATTATCGAGTTTTCAGATGACAACAGAACTTAGCGCGCTTGCGAGATTAT
>URYO01000152.1 GCA_900552195.1 uncultured Sutterella sp.
GCTGTCTGTTTAGCCAGTTTGTCATAGTCACCGTGGCACTGCATGCACTGATACTTGGTGACATAGCCGTCTTTGCTTTTCGGCCACATAGCACCGTGAATTTGTCCCAGTGTCTTGGCCTGAGCAGCAGGAGCAGCAGCGGCAGGTGCCTGGTCAGCTGCATAGACGGAAAGACCGACGCTCATTCCGAAAAGAGCGGAAGCTAAAACGAGTAATGTTTTTTTCATTTTTGATCTCCTCTTACTTTGCAGCTGCGGCTCTCTGAGCCATTTCTTTACCGGCAATTCTTCCGAATACGGTGGCTGCGCCTAACTGAGCGCCGCCGGCATAGTTATGGAAGAAGATACCGCCGGAAGAGTTGCCGACTGCATAGAGACCGGGGATGGTCTTGCCGTCTAAGTTCTGAACTTCAGCCTTCGTGTTAATCAGCGGGCCGCCGAATGTAGCGGTCATACCGCCCTGCAGAGGCACAGCATAGAACGGAGCTTTTTCAATCAGATGCGGTTTCTTGTAGGTGTTCGGCGGATTCATCTTGCCCAACGTACCGTTCTCGACTGCATCGTTGTATTCCTTAACAAGCGCCACAATCTTGGCCGGAGGCAAACCTGCCTGTTTAGCGACTTCTTCGATCGTGTTGGCCTTACCGTACGGGCTGTTCAGCATATCGAATTTAGGAATAACTTTGTCGAGCACCGGGCATGTCGAGTCGACGATGACCCAGCCGGTGTTATCCAGTGTCTTCTGAGCTGTGGTTCTAGCTTTAATCACATAGGTGTTGTTTTCATCCATGTAACGATCACCGGAAGTATTGACCTGAATACCATAACCGGAGTTCAGAACGTCAGCAGGATTGACGTGGGTTGCACCGATAATCGGACCGGCATGGAACTGGTCCATGTTGACGCACTTAGCATACAGAGGAAGCGTCAAGGAAATGTTTTCACCAGTTGTGGACTTGGAGCCGCGAAGCACCATGCGGGTAGCCCAGCCGCCGATGTATTTATCGACCATTTCAGGATTGGCAGAGAAGCCGCCGGTTGCAATGGCAACGCCGCCCTTGGAGAAGTATTCTTCCTGTCCTGCCGGTGTCTGAATCTTCACGCCGGTAACACGCATCTTGTCGTCATGAAGAAGTTCAATACCTTTGTGCTCGAACTTAACTTCAACACCTTCTTTAGCGGCAGCCGCAAGAAGTTTCTTAACGAGCTGTGCACCGCCTGTGAGACCTTCGCCGTCAACACGACAGGTACGGCCGAGACGCGGATACGGCATCGGACGAATCTTGCCGAACTTAACGCCGATATCTTTTTCCAGCCAGTCAATACCGGAGGAAATGTTATCAGTGTAAGTGCGGTTCAAAGCCTTATCGCCCATCTGTTTGGAAACGTCCATCATCATGGCGTAGAAATCGTCGGCAGTATCTTTGATGCCCTGCTCTTTCTGATGACGAGAGCCCCAGCCGCAAACGGAGCCCAAAGCAAAAATAGCGTTCCCGTCGGGACGGTCGCGTTTTTCGAATACAACTACTTTCTTTGCACCAGCCTGCTTAGCGGCGATGGCAGTGACCAATCCGGCAGGACCGGCCCCGAGCACGATCACGTCATAAGTATTTTTATCGTTCTGGGCGGGTGCCTTTGCTGCTGGCTCTGCTGCGTGGGAAGCGCCCACGAAAGAAGCAAAACCGGCTGCCATAGAGCCAACTAAACCGCCTTTCAATACGTTACGTCTGTTAAAGACCTTCATTTGGTACTCCAAAGTCAAGATACATTCGAGTAAGAGGGGTAGTTATTTATCTTCTTAAAATCCCGGGGCCTTAAGAACCTCTCGGCATGAATTTTAGCATTAAGATTTCTTAAGAGATAGTTCAACGGGGCGATAAATTCCACGTCTTCTACAAAAGGACGGAAAATTCCTGAAAAATGAGAACCCAGACTGCACCTAAGTCTGCAAGCAATAATCTCTTTTCGACTAATGCTCTCAGGGCATTGCATATTAATAAGCAAATTCAAAAAAACTGTTTTTCTTAAGAATCGAATTATTCAAAGAAAACAATCAAATTCTAATAGCCCCTCTTTTATCCTATGTCAACTTTTATTTTCAGAAAAATCACGGATAAACGCACAGACCAAAAAAATGGGACCTCTCGGTCCCCTGATTCTCATTAGATTAGAGCCTATCCTGCCACTGTGCCCTCGGCACTGCCGTGTAGATCGGAAGTATAGGATCTGCTCCGTTTTCCAGACCAACCAACGCGAGCGCGGTCAAAAGACACAATTGAGGTCCTTCATAAGATCGCACTGGTTCAAACCATTCAGACAATGAATGGTTAAAGCCCTCTCTGCCGCCGGCACCCAAGCTCGTAGAAGGAATGCCGAGAGACATCGGAACGTTTTGGTCTGTCGAAGCGCTCATGTACTCTGTGAGCTCAATGCCTAACGCCATTTGAGCCGCTCTGGCCGCTTGAAGCACAGGACTGTCGGGTTTAGAGACCGCAGCCGGACGGTGGCCGATCGGCGTAACCTTGCATCTAACCTGCAGCGCCGGATCGGTCACATTCCAGCGCTGATTTTCCAACTGAGCACCGAAAGCAAAAAGCGGAAGGACTTCCTGTACGAGGCCGTCGAGCATTTGCGGGTCTTCGCTTCTTAAGTCAATTTCACATTCCGCGTGTTCGGCAATAGCGTTCACAGAAGAACCGCCGCTCATGGTGGCTAATGTAAAAGTCGTTTTGGGTTCGGCCGGAACCTGGAGGTTGGCAAGCAAAGCGCCGGCTCGGCACAGTGCCTGAGTGGCGCTCGGATACTGACCAAAATTCAAATAGCTGTGACCGCCGGGACCGCTGTATTCAATCTTGTAGCGCTTAGAACCGACAGATCCGTAGAGCAGTCTTCCGGGGTCGGCGCCGTCCAAGACCAAAACGCCGTCCACATGGATGCCGGAGCTGTAGAAGATTCGTTTCACGCCGCGCAAGTCCCCTTCTGCCTCCTGCCCGACCGTGGCAATGAAAAGCAGCGTTCCCTTTGTCTTGATGTCGTTGTTGACGACCATTCGAATAACTTGGAGCATGCAGGCCAATGCACGGGATGCGTCGGAAATACCGGGCGCAAACAGTCTGCCGTTTTGGCGGCGAACCGTAGTGTCCGTTCCTTCCCTAAAGCTATTATCCATATGCGCGCTGATAACGCAGACGGGACCGTCCGGATCCGTACCTTTTCGGCAGGCGATGACGTTCCCGACAGGATCAATAGATGCTTCCAGACCGTAACTGTTAATCTTCTCAGCGATCATTGCGGCTCTGGTTTGCTCTTTCATTGGAGGAGCAGGAACTTCACAAATTTCGATCTGTTCCTCGATCGTAAAAATTTCCTGAGGAACGGCCTGCTCAAGGGCCTTTTTGACAATCGGGTCGTTGAAGACGCTCTCCATCACAGCGGCGGTTCGTTCTTCAAGGAAGGGTGCATCTTTGACGGGCATAGTCATGGGAATTCCTTAGCAGTAAGTTTGTGATGTTATTCTTCTTTACGCTGCATCACTATATTAATAATGCCGTCCTCTTCAGAAGAGGAAAGGAGCTTGTTGCCGGTCT
>URYO01000153.1 GCA_900552195.1 uncultured Sutterella sp.
AGGAAGTGGCGCAGATTTATCAGATGCTGCTGAATGGCGGTGAGTTGAACGGAAAACGTTATTTAAGCAAGGAGACGCATAACGCCGTAAAAGAGGACAACGCCGAAAATTGATCTGAAAAAGAGAATTTCCCAGCTACCGATGCCTTCGAATCCGGAATATTTCACGAATACGGCATAAAAGGCATAAAACAATGCCGCAACCACCATCCAAAGAGACTGCACCGAACATCCTCCTAAAAAAAGACATCTTAGCCGTCAAATCTTTTGCATAGAAAACTATGGATCACAATATTTTCAAGGAATCTGTTCGATCGATATTTTTATCAGGGTAAAAGGGCGAATTTTTTGACTAAACTTTCCTGAATATTTACTGCTCAGAAAAGCCATGAAAGAAGAACTCAAATCGCTTTTTGCCGAAATTGTCGGCCTCAATAACGTCATTGATGATCCGGCTCTTTTCGGACCTTACACGGATGATTTCACAGACCACTACGTCTCAAAGCCTTTGGCTGTCGTCCGCCCCTCTACCACCGAACAAGTTTCAAAGATCGTCAAACTTTGCGCTCAATACAACGTTCCCATCGTCACCCAGGGCGGCAATACAAGTCTGACAGGCGCAGCGACAACTTATCGACCGGATGCTGAAATCGTCCTGTCCATGACAAAAATGAAAAACGTCATCGACGCGGACCCACTTTCAGACACATTAACCGTTCAAGCCGGAATGACATTGGCCGAAGTGCATGAAGCTGCAGAAAGTGTTAATCGTTTCTTCCCGCTGTCTTTTGCGGCAGAAGGCAACGCAACCATCGGCGGCTGCTGTGCCTGTAATGCCGGCGGAGTAGCCGTACTGCGTTACGGAACAACACGCGACTTGGTTCTCGGCGTTGAAGTCGTCCTTCCCGACGGCCGCATTTACAACGGTTTAAGACGTCTTCGTAAGGACAACACCGGATACGATTTCAAAGATTTATTCTTGGGCAGCGAAGGAACCATCGGCATTATTACTGCCGTCGTTCTGAAACTCTTCCCGGCGGCGAAAGAAAAGGAAACTGCTTTTTGCTGTCTGAACAGTATTCAGGACGCCGGAAAGCTTCTGAACCGATTCAAGATGAAAGCCGGCTCTTCTCTGACAGCTTTCGAGTTGATCAGCGATTTGCCGATCGAGCGAGTTAAAAAGTACCTGCCTGATATCGAAGTGCCTCCGCTCAGCGACTCTCCCTGGAAAGTATTGGTTGAACTTTCTCTGGAAAAGAAGCCTCAGGAAAGCATGATGGAACACATCTTGGAAGGTGCGTTTGAAGACGGAGAAATCACCGATGCCGCCATTGCCAGCTCTCTGCAGGATTCCCATACCTTCTGGCATGTTCGCGAATCAATCCCTCTGGCCGACAGAACGGCCGGCGGCAGTATCCATAGCGATGTCAGCCTCCCCATTTCTTTAATCCCTGAGTTCGTCGAAGAAACAAGCGCAATGCTTTTATCCGCTTATCCCTGGCTCGGGCTTTCTATCTATGGGCACTTGGGCGACGGAAACCTTCATTTCAATTTCGTCAGTCCCGAAGACCCGGGTGCAACCTACCGAAATGAAGAAGGAATTCGAGAAATTCTTTATAGTCAGGTTAATAAATTCGAGGGCTCGATTTCAGCCGAACACGGCATCGGAATGCTGAAACTTGACCATAATTACCAATTCAAGGATCCTTTGGAGATTGAAATGATGCGCAAGATCAAAAACGCTTTTGATCCGAAGGGCATCATGAATCCCGGGAAGCTCTTGAAAACGGAATAACCAACGAGGAAACTGTGGGTAAGAAATCAAAGAAAAAGGAAAAGAAGATGGCAGTCAAAGAAACTCGAAAACTCGCCAAAGAGGAACCTTCCGACATTGCATCCGAAGTTCTCGATGACGGTTACATCGATGTCATGGATGACAAAACCGTTGCTCTTTTCCCTTTGGGCGACATGATTATTCCCACAGGCATCGACTACAAACCCGGTGATCCTGAAGAAGATGCATTGGCGGTAACCGATGCGCTTCCTGAAATTGAAGATCTTTGCTTCTTAGAAGTTCCGAAGTTTTTTTCTTTAAAGGGCAGTGTGGTCACACCGGCGATGATGCTTGAGCTTTCCCGAGCCGTCCAAAGGGTTTTGATTCGCCCGGAAGTCTCAGGCGTTGTCGTTACTCAGCCTGCGGACAATATTGAAGAAACAGCTTATTTCGTCAGCATTTCTTTATCGGATGTATTCCAGAATCAGAATTCCAAGCCGATCGTCTTTACGACCTGCATGAATCCCGAAGATCCGATGTTTGACGGGACCAAGAATCTTTTAGATTCCATTCGGGTTGCCTGTCACGACGTGAAGGGTGATATCCCAACGGTTGTCGTCTGCATGAACGGTGAGATCCATGCGGCGTCCCGCGCTCAGCTCACTCACACCAACAAGGCTTCTGCCTTGGCTTCTCCGGGCTGGGGCCCCGTCGGTTATGTCGACCGCGACAATGTTTATTTCCGCTGCGGTGCATTAGAGCTCGATACCGGTTTGAACTTCCCGATGCTCAAAAAGCTTACGGCCAAAGTTCCCGTTGTTAAAGCCATGTGCGGAGACGACGGTGCGCTTCTTGAAATGGTTCTTGAAAAAGAACCGGACGCCATCATCGTTGAAGGTTTCGGCCGCGGTAACCTTCCGGCCGGCATGATGCCTGCGATTAAAAAAGCGGTAAAGAAGGGCATTTTCGTTGTGATCTCGACAAGAGCTTCTTCCGGCCGTGTCTTAGACAGTACGGTTTTCCCGGGAAGCGTCGCGCAATGTCTTGAATCCGGCTGTTTGTTAGCCGGCGAAACGACTACCGCTAAAGCTAGACTTCTTTTGATGTACGTCCTTTCCCAGAAAGAAGCGATCCAACTAAAGAAAGAAGATCCTGAAAGATTCTTCGCCTACGTACAGGAATGTTTGGATCCGGTGCTCACCAATCGTCTCTTCGGTTAATGAGTCAAAAATTTGCTTCTATGGACGAGCTTTTCGAAGCGCTGAGCCATTCAGCGTTTCGAAGCAAGTTTCGTTTGTCTTACGCAGACAGAACTTATGCCGAGACTCGTAATGACGAGCTCTTGAAGAAACACGCCAAAGAAATTCTTCACGACAGAATCGGAAGCGCGAATCCGAAAAACGACGGCAAACAGACGCCGTACAAGGGACATCCGATCTTTACTGCGCAGCACGCGACCGGATGCTGCTGCCGCGGCTGTCTTTATAAGTGGCATGGGATCGACAAAGGCAGAGAACTAACGGAAGAAGAACTCAATACCCTGAGCGATGTGATCTTGGAGTGGATTCATCGAGACTTACAAAAACCAGCTCCGAGGAAAAGAGTACGCATAGGCGAAACTCTGGATCTTTTCGACCAAAATTAAGTTGCTTTTTGTGAAGGTTTTCAAAACATTCCAAAAAGGCTTCTTAAGAAACTTTCGGACTCAATCTGACTAAAAGTTAT
>URYO01000154.1 GCA_900552195.1 uncultured Sutterella sp.
GATTTAGAAATTCTTTTGTGTTAAGGGATAAAAAGCATAAATTACCCCGATGGGCAATACAGTGTAGATATCGCACTTCTTGATTTCGTTTTTTTATGAATTATCTGAGTAAGCTTCGCCTGCTCGAGTTCAGAAATAACTCTGCCGACATTGCCTGAGTACTGTAGTTACAAGCTGATTTGAATTATGAAGCCGGCAGTGATCACCGGACGTATCTCAATTTCTAAGAAAGTCTCGGTACTGTAATTGAAAAGTAAATTTTATGAATGAAAGGAGCTTCTTTAGCCGCAGCAGTTCGGTCTCAGCTAAAAATCCTCCGAACAAAAGAATTAAAATTTTTGAGTCTTGAAACTTTGAAGAGAACAAAGAAAATGAAAAACTTAGTAGAGAAGCTGCCGGATCAGCAGCCCGCCTTGCGCGTGATGGCGATGCCTCCGGATACCAATCAGTACGGAGATGTCTTCGGCGGCTGGATTATGAGTCAGGTGGACTTGGCCGGATCTTCCATCGCTTCGCGTGTTGCAAACAGCCGAACCGCTACAGTGGCCGTGACAAGTTTCACATTCAAGGAGCCCGTCTGGGTCGGAGACGTGGTCTCTTTCTACGCAACGGTACTTAAAGTTGGTACCACCTCTATCACGGTAGACGTTACTGTTTTTGCGGAAAGACTGCACAAAGACAACCACCGCATTGTCAAAGTGACGGAGGCTCAGCTGGTCTTTGTGGCCTTAAATAAAGACGGGCGCCCTCAGCCCGTCTACAGAGCGGACAATCCGGCGCCCGAAAAAACAGAATAGAAAACTATTCAGCAAACTTCGGCTGACGTTTTTCCATGAAAGCGCTGAAAGCTTCCTTGCTTTCGGCGCTTCCTTCTAAGTGGGAAGCTGCTTCTTCTTCAAGCTTGCGCTGTTCTGATAAACCGGACATATAGGCGGCTTTAAGCAGTCTCTTTGTGGCCACCATTGCCTCGGGCGGTAAGGAAGCTAGACGCAGTGCGGCGGCGCCGGCGACAGTCATGACTTTGTCGTCTTCAACGATATGGTTGACGAGCCCCATAGCGACAGCTTCGGCAGCAGAAATCGGTTCGGAAAGAAGCAGTTTTTGCGCGGCAAGTTTGTAGCCGCCGCTTTTTACGGCTAATAGACTTACGCCGTAGCGGGGTGTCTGTCCCAATGCCAAACCCGGCATAGAGAAAAGCGCGTGCTCGCCGGCAAAGACAAGATCACAGTGATAAAGCATTGCGGCGCCCTGACCCACTGCAGGACCGCTCACGGCAGCGACAATCGGCTTAGAAAGCGCATCGAGCGCATCGATGACTTTCTGGAATTCATTAAAAATCTGTGTGTTTTCCGCCAGCTGCTCTTCAATATCCAAGCCTGCGCAGAAGACATTGTTGTGTCCGCACAAAACGATGCTGCGTACACGCGTATCATCGTTGAGTTCAAGGAACTCTCTGGCCAAATCCTTGCAGAGTTCGGAATTAAGAGTGTTTCGTTTTTCAGGGCGGTCGATTGCAACTTGCGCAATCTTACCTTCGATCGTTGTAACAATTGGCATTTCGTTTCCTTCAGAGTTCCGCTTATTTTGGCGCTTCTATACAAGCGCCGCGGGTTATTCTCACTAATTCGAGATTTTTAAATTTTCCAAAGTAAAGAGATCGATATTCGGATCATCTTCGTCGGTCGTGCGGACATAGCCGCGTTTTACCATCATGCCGTGCATATTCTCATTGTCTTTAAGTACATAGCCGACGATTTGTTCTAGCCCTCTGCGGCGAGCCTCGGATTCAATTTCGTCCATGAGCAACGTCGCGAGCCCGTGTCCCTGCCAATCATCTCTCACGGAAATTCCGAATTCAGCGGACGTGCGGCTAGGAAGCAAAGACAGACGAGCTTCCGCAATAATGTCGCCGGTATCCGAATTCGGATCTACTGCAAAAATACAGAAAGAACGATCGGGATCAGAAGAAACTGCCGAGACGGCAATCGACTCAAGAGAGCTTGTCAGACTGTGAAAGCGCAGTCTGCGGGACTGGTCGGAGAGCGAACCGAGGTATTTCAAGAAGTTTTCTTTGTCTTCCGGCGCAGCATTCTTGATCTTGACTAAGCCATACTTTCCTCGGACGTTTTTCTCAAAACTCGGACGATAAGGGAAGATCAAATGAGAGGCGTTTTCGTCTGCGGTCAGCGTATCGGATCCTATGACGCAGTGAGCATCTAAAACAATGGCATGACCTTTTCCGCAGAGAAGCGGATCGATGTCGATGGAACGGACGGCCGGCACCTCTACGGCAAGCTGCGAGAGGCGAATGAGTGCAGTCACAGTCGGTTCCGGATCGCACGGAGGAAGTCCTTGGAAATCGCCTAAGAACGTCTTAAAGGGCTCCGAGGAGATCATGTCCTGCGCTTCTTTGAGCGAAAGCGGTGCAAAGTTAAAGACGGTGTTCTTAAAAATCTTTCCGTAGAGGCCGCCGATACCCAGATAGACGATGGGGCCGAAATGACGTGTCAGTTTCATGCCGACGCGAAGTTCGCGGCGATTATCCGTGTCCAGAGTTTTTTGAAGGAATACTCCGAAGCCTTCCTCTGTTTGACCGAGGTGAATTGCCCGGTCCGCCATGTTTTTCCAAGCGCCCTTGAGCTCACGCTCGTTTCGAATTCCTAAGATCACGCCTTTGGCGTCGCTTTTCGAGAGGACACCGTCCATGCGGAGCTTCATGGCAACGGGATAACCTAGGGCCCGAGTTGCCTCAATTGCTTCACCAAGCGAAGCGGCGTAAATTCCGGCCGTGGTTTCGAAGCCGATACTTGCTAAAAGACGTTTGCTTTCTTCTTCGTATAGCAGATGGCGTCCCTCTCGGCGCGCTGTTTGGATGACCTTCCGTGCTCCCGCAAAAAATGCAGGATCGGAAGGAATGACGGAATAACTTCCCGGTACGCCGTCACTCTTAAATTTACGGAATTGTTCCATCAGTCGAATCGCCCGGCACGCGCCCTTCATGTCGTTCATCGCTACGATGCCGTTCTTGCGAAGATGTTTTATGGCAGGGAAGTCCGGTTCCGTTCCGATCCAAACAGTGACGGCCGGCTTTTGCGATTTCTTGAGAATCGGAACCAGTTTTTTCGCCAAATCAAGAGAGTTCAGCGAAGGATTGGTCACCACGCTCAGCACGATACCTGAGCATTCAGGACGATTGAGAAGGTAGTCTGTTAGATCGGCGATAGTTGCGGCGTCCATATCCAGTCCCATATTGACCGGATTGGCATATGGGAAAGTAATTTTGTATTTGTCCCGCAGTTCTTTGGCGACCGTGCTGTCCGGTGTTGCCAGACGCAGTTGATTGTTATAGGCGTGATCGGCCAGAAGGGAATCCAGTCCTTTGCTGTTCACGAGTCCGTACAGTTCACCGGAAGCTAGTTCTCGGCGCATGGCAAAGGCCTGAACTGCATAGTTAAGTTCTTTGAGCGAAGATACAAGAAGGGCGCCGGCGCGCA
>URYO01000155.1 GCA_900552195.1 uncultured Sutterella sp.
ACTGCATCAGCGTCGGTAACTGGTGCAATTTCAATGATCTCTCATCAGATGTCCAGAAGAAATCATCACGGCAGCAGGCGCTGCTCCGATTTACCTTCGCGGCACCACTTCCGAAGGAACAGAGATGGCCGAAGCTTTTTTCCGTCAGCTCACCTGTAATTACACCAAGCACACTTACAACGAAATCCTTGACGGCAAATGGGACTTCTTAGATGGCGCTGTTTTGTATAACCTCTGCGACCATTCTAGACGTATCTACGATAACTGGAAGACAATTCCCGGCAATCCTGCGTATCACTTCATGTATGTCCCGAAAAAACGCAGCGAACTGTCTAAAGAGTTCTATCGTGAAGAGATCAATAAACTGATCAAAGCCACCGAAGAACATTTCGGCGTCGAAATCACGAAAGAAAAATTAGCCGAAGCCATCAAGCTTCATAATGAAACACGCCGTCTGCAGCAAGAGATCTATGAAATGCAGAAAGGCGAAGAAGTTTACCTGAGCGGTTTAGAACTTCTGATGGTGATGTTAGCCGGCGTCTCCCTTCCTCGTCCTAAATACAACAAGATGATGAAGGATCTGATTGCCGCATTGAAAGCCGTTGGTCCCAGAATTAAACCCAAAGTCCGCCTGCTCTACACCGGCGGACATGCCGACAACCCAGAGTTCTTCGAACTTCTGCAGCAGAATGACGCGCATGTCGTATCCGACAACACGGGATTCGGCACCCGCGCCGCAGACGTTTTAATCCGTGAAGACGGAGATCCGCTCGAAGCCATCATCGATTATTACTTTGAAGAAAAACCAGCTGCCACTCGGCAGATGGGCACCCAGGTAGAACGCATGGAACGCCTGCTTGACTTGGTCAAACAGTACAAGGCCGACGGCGTTGTAGCCTCCCGACTCTACATGTGCGACCTTTGGGCATTCGAACATTTCCTGATGCGCAAGCGCCTGCATGAAAACAATGTTCCTTTCCTCGAACTCGAGGTAGATTACACGCCGGAAGGCCAAGGCCAGATCAAGACTCGCGTTCAGGCCTTTGTTGAAAGCCTCGCCGACCGTCAAACCGCTTAATAAGAAGGAAAAGAATCATGGCTGAATATGTTACCGGTCTTGAAAGAACTCAAGAATATATCGATCGTCTGCAAGGTGTGCTGCAGTTTTTTGAAACCCTCCCTCAGGAAAAACGCAATCCTGTTCAGGAAGCCGTTGTCGGTTTGATGCTCGATCATTCCAAAAACGTCTTAGATGCTGCCAAGAACCACAAGCCTTTAATGTGCACTTGGTACGGCAACTGCCAGGAAATCCTGGCTGCGATGGGTATCGTCTATTACAACCCGGTTTTTGACCTAATGTTCCATTTGGGTCTTACCGATTATGCCGATGCTAAGGAATGCGATCGCTTCAACCTTGACGATAAGATGTGCTCTCTTGTGCGTTATGCCGTCTATTCCATGGTCAACCGTCTGCATCCGCGTCCTGACTGCTTCGTCGCGATGGCCGAACCCTGCGACGGACAGCTGATGCTGCACCAGGCTTTCGCTGAAAGCGATTACCTCAAGGGCGTTCCCGTCTACACAATCGACCCGAGCTACGGTCATACTGATAAAGACTTTGAGTATGTTGCCAAGCAGCTCAAGGAAATGATCACCTTTATTGAAAAGAACACCAGCGCTAAATACGACGTCGAGAAACTTCGTGAAGTCGTTGAAGAAACGAACAAGCAGTATGAAATCTGGGCTGAAGTCAACGAACTAATGCGTGCTTCTCCGGCTCCGATGCCTTCTTTTGCTGTCGGCGACGCTTTCTGGGCTTTAACTCAGCATCTGCCCTGCGGCGATCCTCGTGCCACCGCTCTGATGGGTGCCGTTCGCGACTTTGCTAAGGCAAACGTAGAAAAAGGCGTCGGCCCCGTGATGAACGAACAAATCCGCGTCTTCTGGCCTGACTTGAATCCCCTCTGGGGCGAAAAACTCGGTCAATGGCTTGCTGAAGAATGGAATGCCGTCGTTGTCAGTTCCTTCCAGCAAATGACACCTTACGAAAAGATCGATACCTCCACAGAAGAAAGCATGCTCTTCGGCTTAGCGCGCAGAGCTATTGCAGAAGTTCCGATGATTCGTCAGGGCCGCGGCTGGGTCGATGTCGTTGTCGAAGACCTTCGTAATGAAATTCAGAACAACTCGATTGACGCGGTTCTGTTCTCCGGTCATCAGGGCCATAAAGACCAGTCCGGCATCAACCAGTTCATGAAGAAGGCCTGCCGCGATATGAACGTTCCTCTGCTCTCGCTGACAACGAGCCTCTTTGACGAGCGCTATACGCCGTTGGACAAAGTTAAGAGCGATATCTCCAACTTCTTCAGCGCCAACGGCTTCAAGAGAAACGTCCATTAAAATTCGAACATTTTGGAGTGAAAACACATGATTTTTGTCGGATGCGATTTAGGTTCTACGACCGGAAAAATTGTTGTATTAGATGAGAACCTCAGCGTTCTCGGCTCCTCCATTGTTCGCTCTTCCCACGGCCCGATTAAAACTTTTGAAAAGGCCGTGGAGAAGACCGCGGAATCCATGGGTATCTCTACCGAAGAACTGTTGACTAAATTTAAGAATGAAGGCCGTGTCGTCACTACCGGTTACGGCCGCAGCAATCTTCCCGGTTACACGGATGAAGTCTCTGAAATTTCCTGCCACGCCAAAGGCGCCAGTCATCTTTGCCCCTCTGTCCGCACGATTATTGATATCGGCGTCAGGACTGTAAAGTTATCTCTGTTGGGCCACAAGGGAAAGTTTTGGACTTCCAGATGAATGACAAGTGCTCTGCAGGCACGGGACGTTTTTTTGAAGTTATGTCCCGTGTACTCGACATTGATCTGACGCATTTAGCCGAAGAAGCCCTGAAATCCAAAAAGCCCTGCTCGATTTCTAAACAGTGCAGCGTCTTTGCCGAGTCGGAAGTCATTTCGCTCGTCAATAACAGCGTTCCGCTGCCGGATATTGCCGCAGGCATCCATGAATCTATCGCCAGACGTATTCATGGAATGGCCTTTAAGGTGGGTGTGGAAGAAGATGTTGCGCTGACCGGCGGCTGCTCAAGCAACAAGGCGCTCAGAAAAGCTTTGGAAAAACGTCTTCATTTGCCCTTAGCTGAACTCACCATGGATCCTCAGCTGATGGGCGCTCTTGGCGCAGCCCTTTTTGCTAAGGAACATTACGAAGAAGAGAAAGCTCAGGCTTCTTAAAGAGTTAAACGGGGATTCATTATGACCGACTTTAAGACAACTTTATTAGAACTCGCAGAGCCATCCGATAAGACGTATGCTTCGGAGGATCTGAAAGCATTGGAATCGAAATCCAACTTCGTCTTAAAGTCGGATGCTGTTGAAGACCTCGGAGGCCC
>URYO01000156.1 GCA_900552195.1 uncultured Sutterella sp.
CCGCAAGCATGTCTTCTCGTGTTATTCCAATTAAGGCCGCTACAAAAACGGTCCCGCTGGTCGGTGAAATCCGTCGTGACGAGACTCACTGGATTGATTCCCGCGGACGCCCTTTACGCGATGTCAGAATTTCTATCACTGACCGCTGTAATTTCCGCTGCCGCTACTGCATGCCGAAGGAAAAATTCGAGAAGGACCACTGCTTCCTTTCCCACACTGAAGTCCTCTCTTTTGAGGAAATCATTCGTCTTGCCAAAATCTTTGCCGCGAACGGCATCGAAAAGATTCGTTTGACGGGCGGCGAGCCCCTGCTGAGAAAAGGCATCGAGTTCCTTATTGAAGAGCTCTCCAAACTCAAAACTTGGAATGGAAAGCCCCTTGACGTTGCCGTGACCACAAACGGTGCAGCTTTGTCTGCAAAGGCCAAATCGCTGGCTGCTGCGGGACTTAAACGCTTAACCGTTTCTTTGGACGCCATGGATCCTCAAATTTATAAGGATCTCAACGACGTTAATTTCCCGATTGAAAAAACGCTTGCAGGTATTCAAGCCGCAAAAGACGCCGGCATTCCTTCGATAAAGATCAATGTTGTCGTTAAGCGCGGCGTCAACGAAAAAGAACTCATCAAAATCGCCGAGCACTTCAAAGGCAGCGGAATCATTGTCCGCTACATCGAGTTTATGGACGTCGGCACTTCTAACGGCTGGAGACTTGACGATGTCATCCCCTCTCACAAGATCGTTGAAGAGATCAACCGCGTCTATCCGATTGAACCGTTGAACCCGAATTACACCGGCGAAGTCGCCACTCGCTGGGCCTACAAGGACGGCAGCGGAGAACTCGGCTTCATTTCATCTGTGAGCGAACCGTTCTGCAAAGAATGCTCTCGAATTCGTTTATCCGTTGACGGAAAACTCTACAAATGTCTTTTTGCCACGGAAGGCTTTGACATTCGCCAGATGCTTCGCGGCGGCGCTTCCGATGAAGAAATCGAAGACGCCATCGGTCGAATTTGGACAACTCGCGACGAACACTATTCTGAAATTCGTACGGAAGAAACCGTCAAAGCCAGAGCCGGGAAGCGAATTGAGATGTCTTATATCGGCGGTTAGGATTAATGCTCACGGATTTTCCTTGACTTTAGGATAATTTGTTTTTGGGATTCCGTTCAGAAGGCCCTCCTTGGTTATGATTGAAACATAAGTTAAATTTTGTTTCAGTTATAAAATGAACTTTTCACCAATCTCAATCACCTTTTTCGCCTATCTGGTCGTAATGGTGGCTGTCGGCTTAGTGGCTTGGCGGTACACCAAAAATTTCAATGACTATATCTTGGGCGGGCGCCGCTTAGGCGCTGTTGTTACCGCATTGTCCGTCGGCGCTTCCGACATGAGCGGATGGCTCCTGATGGGGCTCCCGGGTGCGGTTTTCCTCTCCGGTATTTGCGAATCCTGGATCGCCATCGGTTTAGCACTGGGCACGCTGGCTAACTGGCTGATCGTTGCCGCTCCGCTTCGCGTCTATACCGAAACAGCACACAACGCTCTGACGCTTCCGGACTACTTCTCTCATCGCTTTGAAGACAAGTCCCGCATGCTTCGAATCATCTCGGCCGTCGTGATTCTGCTTTTCTTTGCGATTTACTCCGCCTCCGGTATGGTTGCGAGCGCCAGACTCTTTGAAATTGTTCTTGATCTTCCCTATTCCACCGCATTGATTTTCGGCACCTTTGCCACGCTGGCTTACGTCTTCCTCGGCGGCTTCCTTGCCGTCAGCTGGACCGACACCATTCAGGCTGCCATGATGTGCTTGGCTCTGATCATCGCCCCGGTTGCTGTGATGATCGACTTAGGCGGCTTCTCTGCTACAGTCGAGCAAGTCAGATCCGTTGATCCAACACACCTCAATATGCTTCAGGGTCAGACCTTCATCGGCGTAATTTCCCTGCTGGCTTGGGGCTTAGGCTACTTCGGTCAGCCTCATATCCTTGTTCGCTTCATGGCTGCTAAGAACGCTTCTGTGATGCCTCGCGCCTGCAAGATCAGCATGATTTGGCTCATCTTCTCCTTGTCCGGCGCCGTTGCTGCAGGCTTCTTCGGATCGGCTTTCTTCTCTGCCCATCCGGATCTCGGCAAAGCCGTTGCAGAAAACCATGAACGTGTTTTCATGATCCTGTCAACCACCCTGTTTAATCCTTGGATCGGCGGCATTCTGCTCTCCGCCATCCTCGCTGCAGTGATGAGTACCCTTTCCTGCCAGCTGCTGGTCTGCAGTTCTGTCCTTACCGAAGACTTCTACCGTGTTTTCATTCGTCCGAATGCAGCACAGAAAGAGCTCGTCTGGATCGGCCGTTTGACCGTAGTCGCCGTGAGTGTGGTTGCTATCTTGATTGCTACGGATCCGAACAACCTGGTTCTCTCCTTAGTCAGTTACGCTTGGGGCGGGTTCGGTGCCTCCTTCGGCCCGATCATCATCCTTTCGCTTCTCTGGAGGGGTGTCACCCGCAACGGTGCTTTGGTTGGCATTATTGTCGGTGCGTTAACTGTTTTGGTCTGGCACCAAGGCGCCTGGTGGGGCATGTATGAAATCATTCCGGGCTTTGTACTGTCCTTCATCGCCATCGTCGTGGTCAGCCTACTTGACCCGAACAAACCTTCTGCAAACATGATCGAAACTTTCGACAAAGTTCAGTACAAGCTCGAAGATGTTAAGAAGCAGCTTGCCTAACTTCTGAAACATCCTCAAATCGGGCCGATATGGCCCGATTTTTTTGCCGAAAATAACTCCCATTTGATTTAACTCCCTGTTTTTCTAAGAAGTAAAAAAAGTATTTCAGTTGTTTCATTCCATTGCTCCACGCTCAATTCGCACAATTCTTACAGGTGAATTAGGAGTAACCACGTAGAATTCAGACACCAGGAAAATTTATGGAATAGGAGTTTCAAATGAAATTAGTTAAAGTTTTACTCCCCCTTGCTGCTGTCGGTTTAATCATGGGCACAGCTTCTGCACGTGACATGGACGGTTTCTACGGTAAGGTTGAACAGATGCCGACAGCGGAAAATCCTGCTTGGGTGATCGGCGGAAAGACATTCAAGGTTGACCAGCGCACTAAGATCGAACATCGTCGTGACCAGAAGATCGGCGTTGGTTCCTGCGTTAAGGTTGACGGTGATCTCGATCGCGAAGGCAATTTCTTCATTTCCGAAATTGAACAGAAACGCGACAATCGCTGCCGTTAATTCTTAATTGATAGAGCAGCCTTCGGGCTGCTTTTTCATTGTTTATTATTTGCGAAAAAATGAAAAAATTCTTTCTTGCTTTAGCCGCTCTGAGTTTATCTTTCACCGCTTTCGCTGCCGATACGCTCGATTATCCCTTCAT
>URYO01000157.1 GCA_900552195.1 uncultured Sutterella sp.
GAAGAAGCAAAACTGTATAGCCTTGAGCCTGATGGGGACGAGTCGTTTGTAGAGGGTGTAGTTGGAACATTCGAGAAGTTTTTCCTCCTTCATAGGTTTTGCCTGTGAGACTAATTGAAACAAACCTTAAATCTCAAATAAAGGAGGGTGCCTTTAGAGCGCCGGAATGATGTTTACTTCGATGTATTGGTATCTTTTCATCTGCCTTTTATTCTTCGGAATAGGCGACTTCCTTGGCGTTGCCACAAAAGCCAAGGTTTCTGCAGTGTTCGTGAGCTTAATGCTCTTTTTAATCGCTTTTATGGCCGGGTGGATTCCTCCCGACATCATTAAGAAAGCCGGCTTGGATCAGATCGCTAAATGGTCTGTGATTCTGCTCGTGTTCTCCATGGGAACTACCATTAACATGCGTGAGCTGATTGCCGAATGGCGCACGGTTGTGACGGCCCTTTTGGCAATGGGCGTCATTATGCTCGGCGCATTTTTGATGATGCCGTTTATCGGTTACGAAAACACTGTGGTCAGCGTGCCTATTGTGACCGGCGGTATCGTTGCGACTCAGATCATGACAAGCGGCGCGATGGAGCACGGTTTTGCCCTGGCAGCTGCATTAGGCACGATTGTTTTCGCAGTGCAGAAGTTCATCGGTACTCCGTTAGCCAGCTACTTCGGCCTCAAAGAAGCTCGTTTCTTAATCGATGAATACCGCAAAACCGGTGTCGTACCACAAGATACTTATGCACCTAAAAAAGAGCCGGCTGCCGGTCCTTCTTTCTTTGAGAGTCATAAGAAATACTACGGCCAGTTCACTTGTTTGGCCATTACAGCGCTTTTCTCTTGGATCGCCTTTGTGATCGGCAAATGGACAGGCCTTTCTGCAACAATTTGGGCCTTGATCTTGGGCGCCGCTGTCGGCAGTACCGGTTATCTGCCTCGCAATATTCTGAAGCACGCCAATGCCGGCGGCCTACTTAACTGCGCTGTTTTCTGCGCCATTATCCCGTCACTCGCCACGATTAAACCGGAAAATCTCCTGACGCTGTCTTATTCGATCTGCGTGATCTTTGCCATCTCTATCTTCTGCATCATCGTTTTCTTCAAATACCTTCCCTTGTGGAAGATCATCGGTTCCAAGAACGTTGCCGTCGGCGTCGCTGCCTGCCAGTTAATCGGCTTCCCGGCTACTTACTTAGTCGTTAACGAAATCATTAATGCCGTTGCAGAAACTGAAGAAGAAAAGAAGATTATTCATGAACGCCTAATGGCGAAGTACCTCGTTGCTGGCTTCGTGACCGTGACAACCTTCTCTGTGATCGTTGCCGGCATCTTTGTGAAGTTCATCTGATCCCGATTTCAAGGTTAGGAAATAAAACATGATTAAATTTGATCCTCAAAATTATCCCTATCCGTCCAAACGCAACGTGGTCTATGCCCGCAACGGCATGTGCAACGCAGGTAATCCGCACGCTGCATCCGCCGGTCTTCAGACACTTCTGAAAGGCGGTAATGCGGTGGACGCCGCCGTTGCAATGGCCAGTGCTATGCCGGTGGTTGAGCCGACCGGCAACGGTCTGGGCGCCGACTGCTTCGTGATTCTTTGGTATGAAGGAAAAATGTATGGCCTGAACTCTTCGGGCCCCGCTCCTAAATCTCTTTCTGTTGCAGCATTAAAAGACAGAGGATTTGAAAAAATTCCTTCCTACGGCGTTGAACCGATTGATGTCCCGGGCGCAGTAGCCGGCTGGATGACGCTTCATGAACGCTTCGGCAAACTTCCTTTGGAAGAGGTAATGGCTCCTGCCATTCGTTATGCAGAGGAAGGTTACCCTGTAACGCCTAACATTTCGCGTCTTTGGCAGGAAGCCTTCGAAAACTATTCCAAATATCGTGATCGCTCGGAATTCCAAGGCTGGTTCGACACTTTTGCGCCTAACAACACCTGGCTGAAACCCGGCGAGATGTTCCGCTGCCCGGACATGGCAAAGACACTGAGAGAGATCGCAGCGACAAAGGGCGAATCTTTCTATCGCGGAGCCATTGCCGAAAAGATCGATGCCTTCTTTAAGAAGCACAACGGCTTCTTAACCAAAGAAGACCTCGCCGCATTCAAGCCCGAGTGGGTCGATCCGATCAGCGTGAACTATCACGGAGTGGATGTTTGGGAGCTGCCGCCTAACGGACACGGCATTACCGTACTCATGGCTTTGCAGATTCTTAAAGACATGAAGCTTGCTGAAAGAGATTGTGCTGACACGATGCACAAGCAGATTGAAGCCATGAAACTTGCTATGGTGGATACGGCTCAGTATGTTGCCGAACCTTCTTACATGAAAGTTTCCGATGACCAACTTCTCAGCGAAAAATACGCTGCCAAACGCCGCGCCTTGATAAACGATCAGGCCATCATGCCGGAACCCGGCGAGCCCGGATGCCCGTCGACCGTTTATTTCTGCTGCGCAGACGCAGACGGCAACATGGTGAGCTTCATCCAGTCCAACTTCCGCGGATTCGGATCCGGCATCGTCGTTCCCGGCACCGGCATTTCTTTAAATGACCGTGCAGAGAACTTCAAGTTTGACGAAAACCACGCTAATGCATTGGCCGGCGGCAAACGCCCGTATCACACCATTATTCCAGGATTCTTGACTCAAAACGGAAAACCGTTAGGACCGTTCGGAATTATGGGCGGATGGATGCAGCCGCAGGCGCACGTTCAGGTTGTCATGAATATGATTGACTGGCACCTGAATCCACAGCAGGCTCTGGATGCGCCACGCTGGCAGTGGGTCGGTGGTAAGAAAGTCGAAGTGGAGCAAGAAACTCCCAACTACATCATTCGCCAGCTTCAGCGAATGGGACACCAAATCGTCGTCCAACCTGATCCTTATCATATGGGTCGTGGTCAGGTCATTCTTAGAGATGAAAACGGCGTGCTTTGCGGCGCAACCGAGAAGCGTACCGACGGACAGATCATGTCCTACTAATCAACAAAGGTCTCGATGCCAAGGCGTCGGGACCATTGATTCAGGATCCGGTTCTTTAGCGAGGCCCGGTTTCTGTTTGAAGGTTAGATAATTAATTTAACGTGACCGTGTGCGTTTAAACGATATCGGCGCTCGGTTCCGTCAGACAGGTTTGACACCTTGAATACATAGGCTTCTGGATCTTTCGCTTCCGGCAGCTGCTGAAGGGCTTTTTCGATAGCAGCTTCAATTGAACGGACACCGGAGACTTTAACGGTTCCGATGACATCTCCGTTTTCCTTGAAAACTTCTACCTGATCGATACTTTCGAAATCTAATCTATTGTTTGGCATGACTCTCACTCCCAGCCGAGTATTTAGCAGG
>URYO01000158.1 GCA_900552195.1 uncultured Sutterella sp.
GATCTTCCCCTGACGGTGTCCAGCGTAACGATTTCCGGCCCTGTCGTCGTAGCCATCAGCAACGTACACGTCGCCATCGGCCGTCCGGTAGCGAAAGAACTCAAAGTTCTGTGGAACAAAGAGGTAGAAAAATAAATGCTGCTTAGAGATATGAAGCCCGGTGAGAAGGGCGTAATAAAATCCTTCAGACCCGGCTTAATCGAATACAGCAAAAGACTTTTGGCATTAGGCGCTCTTCCCGGAACGCCTTTTGTGGTTGAGCGAGTCGCTCCCCTCGGCGATCCGGTCGAAATCAAATTAAGAGGTTCTTCAATCAGCGTCCGTAAGGGCGAGATTGAAATTTTGGATGTCGAACCGATCAAATAAATCAAACCATGCGTAAAAATATCATTGCAGTTGTGGGCAACCCTAACTGCGGCAAAACCACTTTATTTAACGGTCTGACCGGCTCTCATCAAACTGTCGGCAACTGGCCTGGCGTGACCGTTGAACGCATTGTCGGCGAGTTCACTTATAAAGACAGAGAGATCACAATTGTTGACCTGCCCGGCATTTACTCCCTTCAGCCGAGTTCTGCTTCCAGTGAGGACGAACGCGTTGCCCGTGATTACATCCTGCAGGATGAAGCCGAACTGATCGTTAACATCGTTGACGCCAGCAACCTCGAGCGCAACCTTTATCTGACCACGCAGCTTCTCGAAATGCAGGTTCCGATGATCGTGGTGCTCAATATGCTGGATATGGCTGCTGCACACCAGATCGAAATCGATCCGCACAAACTCAGCGAAGCCTTGGGCTGCCCTGTGATAGGCATTGTCGCTGCGAAAGAGCAGGGCTTAAAGGAACTGTGCGCCGCGATGGACGCCCAGCTCGATGACCTTCGTATCCCGAAGAACCCGATCGTCTTTGCCGATGACGTAGAGGCGGCAAGAGCTGAAATTGCCAAGCTTCTGTCTGCTCAGAAAGTAGAGCGTGCCGAATGGACGGCCGAGCAGCTGCTGGAAGGCGATGCCGGTATGGGCGACTACCTGAAGGGAGTGGACCTGACTGAAGTCGATAAGATCATTGCGGAAATTAATCAGAAGTACAACGGCGACCTTGATATCGCGATGGCTGATGTTCGCTACAGCTTTGTATCTCAGGCAACGGCCGCATCCATGATCTGCAAAGGCGAGATCGACCAGAGCACGACCGATAAGATTGACAAGATCGTTCTGAACCGCTGGCTCGGTATTCCGATCTTCCTTTTCATCATGTATCTGATGTTCATCTTCTCGATCAACATCGGGTCAGCCTTTATCGACTTTTTCGATATTCTTTTCGGAGCCATCTTCGTTCAGGGCTTCGGTAATCTTCTGACAAGCATCGGCAGTCCCGACTGGCTCAAGACGATTCTCGCTGACGGCATCGGAGGCGGTATTCAGACGGTCTCGACCTTTATTCCCGTGATTGCCTGCCTGTTCCTGTCGCTTTCCTTCCTGGAAGACTCTGGCTACATGGCTCGTGCGGCTTTCGTGATGGACCGCATGATGCGTTTCCTCGGACTCCCCGGTAAGTCCTTCGTTCCGCTGATCGTAGGTTTCGGCTGCGGCGTTCCGGCGATTATGGCAGCCCGCACGATGGAGAAAAAATCCGACCGTATTACGACCGTGATGATGGCTCCGTTTATGAGCTGCGGCGCGCGTCTTCCGGTTTACGTGCTGTTTGCGACGACTTTCTGGCCGCTCGGAGGACAGAACCTGGTCTTCTCTCTATACCTGATCGGTATTTTGGTTGCGATTCTTACCGGTTTTATCCTGAAGAGAACCGCGCTGAGAGACGAGGCGGGTGCTTTCGTGATGGAAATTCCTCCGTACCACATGCCGACCCTTAAGAATCTGGGCCTTCGCACTTGGGACCGCTTAAAGAGCTTTATCGTGAAAGCCGGTCAGTTGATCGTCATCATCGTTGCAGTATTGGCCTTCTTGAACTCTTTGGGCACGGACGGCAGCTTCGGCAACGAAGACACCGATAAGTCCGTTCTTTCTCAGATCGGTAAAACCATTGTCCCGGCTTTTCAGCCGATGGGCATCAGCAATGAAAACTGGCCTGCCGCCGTGGGCGTCTTCACCGGTATCCTGGCGAAAGAAGCCGTTGTCGGTACATTGGACAGCCTTTATTCCGGCATGGGCGACCGCATGAGTGCGGCCGACCAGGAAAAGAACGGTGAAGCCAAGCCTGAAGAAGAGGAAGAGCCGTTCAGCCTCTCCAGCGAAGTCATTCGCGCCGTGAAATCGATCGGTGAAAACCTTTCCGAACTCGGAGACTTCTTTGTCGATCCGCTCGGCGTCAATGTTGAAAAAGACCTGACCGACGTCGATGAACAAGCCGCAGAGCAAGAAGTGGGCACCGGTACGTTCCGTGCGATGAAACACCTCTTTGACGGTGACTTAGGCGCCTTCTCTTATCTGCTGATGGTTCTCCTGTACATCCCGTGCTGCGCTTCGATCGGTGCTATGTATCGTGAGGTCGGCGCCCGCTGGACGGCATTTGCAGCTCTCTGGACCATTGCTATGGGCTATGGAGCAGCAACGATTGTTTATCAGATCGGCCGTTTCAATCAGCATCCGGTGTATTCCTCGGTATGCATCGGCGTGTGCCTGGCGGTTATTCTTGCAATCATTATTGGCCTTCGTGTTAAAGGCAAGGATGCGGCTCAGTGACATTAACCGAATTAAAAGAATACGTTCAAGCTCGGCGCATTGTCTCGGAACTGGAAATCGCGATGCATTTCCGGGTCGAGCCCTCGGTCATCGAACCGATGGCGCGCCGCTGGATTGACAAAGGGCTGATGGCCAAAGTCGATATGGACGGAACCAAATGCGGAGGCTGCACTGCCTGCGCGGACGGTATCAAACGTCACTACGAATGGCTCGGTCCTCAATCGGTGACTTTCGTCAAGAAGTCGTAAGACGGTAAGACTTTTTAGAACTCCTCGTGCTTAATGGTTCGAGGAGATTTTTTGCGTCTGAAGTGTCAAGGGGCGCCGCAACTGCCGTATAGTTAGAAAACCTTTCCTATCTGAAATTAAAAATGATCGTCCAAGATCCGCTCAGCAAGTATCCTCGACTCGGTAGGTACGCTCTGTTTTTTTCCATTATTCCGGGATATTTTCATGAATACGCAGCTGAAGAAGTGATTGAGAAGTCGCTTAACAGACAGTCCGTTCATGGGTTTCTTAAGCTTTTGCAGGATAAAAATGTTGCAATTGCTTTTCCTAGTTACTACAAAGGTAAATACGCAATCAAGCCTGAAGTGATTCTTGGG
>URYO01000159.1 GCA_900552195.1 uncultured Sutterella sp.
CCTCGGCGTAGACATCGGCGGTTATGCCGGAGACGTCGTCCACAACACCGCTCACGGTATACTCCAAGCCGTTCAGCTCTATCGTGCACGCCGCCGAGTGGCCGAAACGAAAGACAAGTTCCGAGTTACTCTGAAGGCCAACGTGGCCATGGTCTCAGGACTTGATGAGATTTTGCACCTAGGTGCTCAGGGCGTAGGTCTGTTTCGCAGCGAGTATTTATTCATGGGGCGGGACAATCTCCCGGACGAACGGGAGCAGATGGAAAGCTATCGAGAGCTGATTGACACGATGGCCGGGCGTCCGGTCACCATCCGTACGATCGACGTCGGCGGAGACAAGCTGCTCAATGCCGAAGCAAGAAAGCGCAACTATTTTTCAGGTGCGGAAAAAGAAGATAATCCTGCGCTGGGTTTGAGGGCGATCCGTTTTACCCTGGCGAATCCGAATCTTTTTATCACGCAGATTCGAGCGATTCTTCGAGCTGCTTACGGTGCGGACGTGCGCATTATGCTGCCGATGATTTCGAGTCTGCAGGAAGTGCAGGAAGCCAAACGATACATAGAACTTGCCAAGACGCAGCTCCGAGAAGATAAGCTCGACTTTAATGAATCCGTGCCGGTGGGCATCATGATTGAACTGCCCGCGGCCGTGATTTGTGCCGAGGAGCTCCTCAGCGAAGCAGATTTTGCCTCCCTAGGTACCAATGATCTCATTCAGTACACACTTGGCGTTGATCGCGGAAATCCTTCGGTGGCTCCGCTCTACGACGAATGTCATCCGGCAGTGCTTAGATTAATTCGTACGGCGGCCAAGGCAGCCCAAAAACTGGACAAACCGATTTCAATTTGCGGCGAGATGGGCGGACGCCGAGAGATGGTGCCTTTCTTCGTCGGTCTTGGCATTAACGAGCTCTCAATGGTGCCGATGCAGATACCGATTGTGAAGGAAATGATAAGGTCTCTGAAACGGAGCAGCTGTCAGAGGCTGACATTGAAGCTTGTAAAATCCCGAGACAGCGGGGAAGTTCGCAAGCTGTTGGATCAATTTACAGAAAAAGGAGCAGAGGAAAATGTCGGATAAGTCGAATGCCGTCACCGATGATGAATTTGTCGAGACGGATGAGTTATTAGCTTCTATTCCGGTGGAAGCAGAGGCAATGGATTTAGCCGAAGCCGACGGTTTTATGACGGCGGTACAGCTGCTCCCTAAAACGCCGGAAACCAAGGATTGGCTGCCGCATATTTTGTCGACGGTGGGAGCAAAGGACGCGGGGACCGGAAGTCCGGAGAGCGACAAACGGCTCAGAGCTTTGCTTCTCAAACGTTTCTATCAGATCGGAGACCAGCTGGCCGGAGCGGTACCGCTGGACCCCGTTTATTTTGAAGCAGAAGATGAAAAAGGCCGCCCTCTGACCGGCAAAGCCGCAATTGAAGCGCTTGAGCCGTTTGCATTGGGTTTCCTGGAAGCCGCGCAAACCTGGCCCGGCATCTTAGATACCAATTCGCGTGCCGTCGCTCGTTCTCTGCACGGTGTTTTACGCCATCTGCCCGAAGAAGCTTTGGGTGATTTTGCTCAGGTCAAGACTGTTCTCGACAAAGACGCACCTTTAGAAGACCTTCCCTCTGCTTTGTCCGATATGGTGAGCTGTCTAGCCGAAATCGCTCATGAAACAAAGGGGTATGACCTGCCGGAGCTGAATGAGCCGGAAGACGGAGAAGAGAAAGCCTAATTTTTATCGGAAGGCTGCTGTCTCGATAGATAGCCGATGATCGGAATCAAAACGAGAACCGGGACACCGAGCGCAGCCGTCAGGATAAAGAAGTTTGAGTATCCGAAACTCTCGACCAACACGCCCGAGAAGCCTGCAAGAAATTTCGGCAGGATCAGCATGATGGAAGAAAAAACTGCATACTGAGTTGCGGAGTATTGTACGTTCGTGAGTCCCGACAGGTAGGCAATAAAGGCAGCGCTTGCGAGACCTCCGGAGAGGTTGTCTGCGCTGACGGTAAATACCAGAAAAGGAAGGCTGTGGCCGATGCCTGCCAGCGCAGAGAAGAGCAGGTTGGTGCCGGCAGACAGCAGCGCCCCGATAAAGAGCGTTTTCAGAATGCCGATTTTTAGCACCACGATGCCGCCGATGAATGTTCCGACCAAGGTCATCACGACGCCGAAGATCTTAGAGACAGCGGCAACTTCTTCCTTGGTAAAACCCATATCACGATAGAAAGGGTTGCTCATCACACCCATCACAACGTCACTGATCCGGTATGTTGCGATCAGAAGCAGGATGGCAAGGGCGTGCCAGCGATACCGGTAGAAGAAGTCTGCAATCGGTCGAACGCAGACAAAGCCGAACCAGCCGATAACCTTAGCGATAGAACGAGGAAGTAAAGGATGGCGGAGGGTAAAGGCGTGAACGTGGTGACGCATTTCCTCCAGCTGACGCAGTTTAGATTTCTCATCGGAAGCGTTCGGCGACGGGGAGAGCAAAGTGGTTGCCAGACCAACGCCAATCGAAGCGGCCATGATGAGATAGGCCCAGGTCCAGCCGGTCTGATCATAGACGCCGGACGGAGCCGATTGGAAAAAGGCCGCCAGAGCAAAAGCGCCGGCGCCGGCCCAAATCATTGCAAGCCGATATCCGGTCTGATAAGTTGCCGCTAAAGCGCCCTGAAGATCAGCAGAAGCGCTTTCGATGCGGTAAGCGTCCAGAGAAATATCCTGCGTTGCCGAGCAAAATGCCGTGAGCAGCGCAAAGGCGACGATCTGAGGCATATGCGTCTGCGGATTAGAGAAGGCCATGCCGGCGAGCGAAATAATCAGCATCACCTGAGAGAGGGCGAGCCAAGCCCTGCGCTGACCTAAATGCTCGGATAACCAAGGGAGCTTGACGTTGTCGACAAGTGGGGCCCACAGCCATTTACAGCCGTAAACCAATCCGACCCAGGAGAGGAATCCGATCGTCTTGAGATCAATGCCAGCTTCGCGCAGCCAAAAGCCGAGCGTGCCCAATACCAGCAGCAAAGGCAGGCCTGCAGAGAATCCCAGAAAGAACATTCTGAGGCAAACGGGCTTGAGGTAAACCTTGAAGTCCGAAAATCGACTCTGCAGCTTTGAAGACTGAATCATGCGCTAATTTCCTTAGCGGATTTGACCCAGGTCCATTCACCCGGTTTCAAGCCTTCCGGAAGAGAGAGGTTTCCAAAACGAATTCGTTCCAGTGCCACTTACCCCATTGGCTACCGCATATGCCCGTGCTCGTGGCGCTGACCGCATGTCTTCTTACGGAGACTTTATC
>URYO01000160.1 GCA_900552195.1 uncultured Sutterella sp.
ATTCCAATCCTGAGCTAAGTCTTAAATTTCACATATCGAAACAATCAATGTTTCGAATCACCTCGATCACGGAGAAAACATATGAAAGTTAAGACTCTTTTGAGCTTTGCCGCAGCACTCTGCTGCGCAGCCGCTTTCAGCATGAGCGCCCAAGCTCAGTTGAAAAATTCGCCGATGCATGCCAACCTTCCTGACAATGCAACAACAAAAGATTGCTTGGTTTGCCATCAGTCCTATCAGGCCGTAGCTCAAAAAACAGCCAAGATGAATCCGAATCCTCACAGCAACCACCGCGGTGAACAAAACTGCACCAACTGCCATAGCGTTAAGGGCAAACCGCACCTCGAATGCAATGACTGCCATACATTCGCAATCAAGATGAAAGGAGAATAATAAAATGACAAGCGTATCTCGTCGTACTTTCCTTGGAACAGCCGCTGCTGCTTCCGTTAGCGCTGTCGCCGCTCCTGCAATGGCTGCTTCCACTTCCGGAAACAATCTTCCTGCCAAATGGGATGACACAGTTGACGTCGTCGTCTTGGGCTGCGGCGGTGCCGGTATGATGGCCGCCTGCCAGGCACACGATGCCGGCGGTAAAGTTGCCGTTTATGACGCAGGTCAGTCTCCCTTCCATACAGCTACCAACCTCTGCGGCGGCTTGTTCACAGCTTGGGGTTCCAAGATGCAGAATGCCGACCCCGAAGGCCGTAAAGACTCCTGGCAGCAGTTCGCCGAAGACATCATGGCTTATGGTAACTACATGAGCTTGAAGGAACCGGTTTACTGCTTCGCAAAGAACTCCGGCAAAGCATTCGACTTCCTTGAAGACGCCGGTCTTGCCAAACATCACCTTGAACCGTATGCCGGCCACAGCCGTCTGCGCGCTCATCGTCAGGACTCTTTCAAGGGCCGTGACTACATTGAAGTTCTGGTCAAACAGCTCGACAAGCGCGGCATCAAGATCAACCACGGTATGGGAGTTACCAAGTTCTACTATGACCCGGCTACTAACACCGTTGTCGGCGTTCAGGTAGGTGAAGGCGACAAAGCCAAGAACGTCAAGGCCAATAAGGGCGTTATTATGGCTACCGGCGGTATCACCGGCACACCGCAGTCTCTGGACCGCTGGGTTCCGAGCGTTGCAGGTAAGGGCGTTGCCATCGGCGGTCCGAAGAATGACGGTACAGCTATGATGGTTGCCGTTCGCGACGTCGGCGTTCCTCTGTCTCACATGCAGTACATCGCTTCTTATCCCTGCGGTATCGTTGTCAACGGACGTAACGGCCCGTACTGCCGCTGGTGGTTCATCACCAATAACGGCGGTATCTTGGTCAACAAGAACGGTCAGCGCTTCATTACAGAAAAAGAAGGTATCTGCCACGTTACTCCGTCCCTGGCTTCTCAGCCTGACGGTTGCCACTATGTCCTCTGCGACCAAGCCGGTTGGGATCGTACCCTCGGCAAGATCAAACTCGGTGCTTTGATCGGTCTGCCGAGTTGGCCTGCCGAACGTGTTGAAGCAGAATTCAAAGTCGGTAAGAACCTCTGGAAATGCGATACTCTTGAAGAACTCTGCCAGAAGTCCGGTATGAACCTTGACGGTCTGAAGAAACAGATCGCCACATGGAACGAAGCAGCTAAGAACCATAATGACCTGCAGTTCGGTCGCAGCGACAAGGATATGTATCCTCTCGGCAAAGGCCCGTACTACATGATTCGTATGGAACCGTGGAACAACCTCTCCTGCGGCGGTGTTCGTGTTAACGAAGACCTCCAGGTTCTGGGTTGGGACATGAAACCTGTTAACCACTTCTATGCAGCCGGTGAAACCGTTGCCGGTGTTCACGGAGCCTTCTACTGCGGCGGTAACGCCTGCGGCTTCGCTCACACCTCTGGTTGGGTTGCAGGCCAGAAGGTTATGGGCAAACAGATCGGTTAATTCTCCTGTGATCTGACGAAAGAATGGGGCGCCGCAAGGCGTCCCTCTCCGATAATTTGGATGAGAACGGCGTCTTCGGGCGCCGTTTTTTTGTGCGCTCGGCATGAGCGAACTCTACAGGGTGGAAGTCCCGAAGTGCAGACGGTGGCGCCGAGCACATAGCCAGAGACAAGGCCTGAACCGCGAGGTTCCGACTGAAGGAAGCCCGAGGCAAACCATAGACCTTACGAACAGGAACGGTTTCAGGCAATTGTCGTCGGGTAATACTGCAAAACAAGTCGAAGCCTTGACAACTGACTTCCTTAAAGGCAGGGGATGGTCGTGGTTGGGTTGTTTTAGGGGTTAAAATGTTAAGTAACCGCTAAAAAACTAGAGTAACCTGGCTTACCAGATCGGTTTGGGAAGTGGTGTGAGAGGGTGTTCGCTGAAAATCAGCGAAACCCTGCTCGATTACATTCCAAAAACGGCTCATTGATGGGAAATTTTCCGAGTTAAGATTTAAATTTTTGACTAACTATTTCTTAGCCTTCTCTAATTATTAGAAGAAGGCGAAAAGAATGCTTCCTGATACACAAGTTCTCAAAAGAGTTTTCGATGAACTAAAAAGGCAACGATTGTCTCTTCAACGCCCGTGCGCCAGCCGGGCAAAATCACATTGAAATTTTCCATAAAGGAAGTATCAAATTCTTCCGAAAGCGGAACCGGCTCTTCTTCGGCAAAACTGAGTTTTGCTAACTTATGGTTGGGCAGGAGGCGAGCTAATGTCGAGTGAATAAAGCTAACGAGCTCGAAAAGAGAGGTTTCGCCGTTGGCCGCTAATTTATAAACACCATCAAAACCTGGGTTTGCCAGACATTTAAGAGCGGCAACAACCGTCATCTGAACCAAACGATGACGCCCGATAAGGCGAAGCGGTTTATTTCCTGAGACGGTTATCCGTTTGCGGGATAAAATTTTGTCTATCCAATCGGTAATTAAGTTTTTTGTGCTTGAACAATAGAAAACTTCAGGCAATCTAATAAGTAGATGTTCACAGCTGATGAAAGGCGGAATACTTTCTTCCGGCTGCAGCCAGCTGACCAAAAGTGCCTCCTTTGTCTCTAAGGCCTGAGAAAGAGCCGCTAAATAATTTGCGCTTTTTGATTCGAAAGATCTGGCCGAGAATCGAGGAACATAGAAAACTGCATCCGGCTGTGTTAGCGTCAGGAATGCTGCAGCAAGTCCGGGATCATTTAGCGGGAGCTCGAACTCGGTAGGCTTCCATAAATCGGAATTCTTTTTAAGCTCTGAGGAAAGATAAGGTTCAAAGATTTCCG
>URYO01000161.1 GCA_900552195.1 uncultured Sutterella sp.
GAAGCCTTTTGAGCCTCGGATTGAGATGATTTTTCAGCGAGTGGCTATTCTGTTGCAGGGGAGGCAATCCCCCCGAAGGTCATGGAAGCAACATAAGCGGCCGTGAAGTCTTCAGGCGACATGCCCGGTACGGCAAAACGGAACTGTGTTGTCTGGCCCGGTGCGAGAGCCGGCGTGACACGGGAAACCAACAGAGCGTTTGTATAAGCGTTCGGGTCCCCGTTGGCGTCCTTTCCGTACACGCGGATATCAAAAGCGACATTGGTATAAGTAATGCTTTGCGGGTTGACGATAGTGAGAACAAAATCACTGCCTTTTGCGTTTCCGGAAGGTTTGTCAATGGACATTAGGAATGTTGCACCGTTAACACGGATACTGGATAGCTTTCTTGCGTCCGGCATTAAAACTGCTGTGGACGGCGGAACCAGCATCTCAAGGTAGTCCACTTGCTTTTGGAGTTGAAGTACAGTCTCTCTGAGATCCTGAACTTGCTGAGATAAAGGCACGGATTTAGATTTCGGCGCCGTACCGGCAGCCTGAACCATGGCAGAAGCAGATAGGCCTAAAGCGGCAGCCAAAAGAAAAGGAAGAGTTTTTTTGATCATGCAGACCTCCGTTAATTTTCAGGAAAGCATACAGATTCAAATCCAACTGTGTTCCTTTCTATGCGCATTTAAGGTACACGAAATTGCAACTCAAAATTGATTTTCGGGCTCTGTCCGCGAGGAAAAGTTACTAATATAAGACTGTAAGTCTCAGAGCGTTCGGAGGAATGAAAAGTGAAGTGGTTCGGAGTGGATTATCGCTATGTGATTGCCGGAGTCGGTGCCGTTTTTATTTTGGCTTATGAATTTGTCGGAACCCAATCCGGAGAAATTCAGCCGGATAAACAGGAAGCTCAAAACTCAAAAGCACTTAGCGTAGAAGCCCTAAACGAAAAACTTGCTTCCGCACTCACAGCAAATTCTGCTTCGCTCGAAGGAGTCAAAGCCTCTGTCTTAGGTCAGGACGAAAAATCCAACATCAACGTGCGTTTAAATTTTGCTGCACGCAAGGGCCCTCCTTTTACAGACGCAGAAAAGAAATACTTCAAAACCTTCCTGCTCGGATTAACTTGTGTTGAAGCGCCGTCCTATTACGACCACGGCATCGGAAACGTAAACTACGAATTTTTAGACGGAGAAGGGACGCGGTTTGACAGTGCGAAGATTCAAACCAAAGCTTGCCTGAATTTCGATAAAAACCTGAATTCAACGTATATCTCCAGAGACCTGCTTCCGGCGATCGGTTCAATCCTGCACGATCAGCCGAAGACGGCTCAGCAGCTCCTTAAAACGCCTTACGCCAAAATTCCTGAAATCGAAAGTGAGGACGGCTACGAAGTCACGCCTCTGGGTGTTTCTGAAGACGGTGTGATCCGCTACCGCATCAAACATACTCAGAATCTTGCCGCTAACTTCTCTCAGGAAGATAAACATCGCTTGGTGACCGGAGGCTTTAACGGTGTTTGTCTGAACCAGCAGTTCAGAGACCGATTCAAAGAAGGATTTCCTGCTTACGAAATCGAACATGTCGATAAAAACAATCAGTTGATTGACAAGGTTTTTGTCTCTGAAGATACGTGTCGAAGCGGTCGACCGGACGGCCGCTGATCATTCTGTTGTTTCGGATCCTTCTGGTGATGGTTTCAGCCTGTAACATATACAGCAGCTAAACCAACAAGATTAAGACTATGGCTTCAAATTCCACATGGGGATCCAGAATCGGATTCATTCTGGCAAGTGCAGGCTCTGCCGTCGGCTTGGGCGCGATTTGGAAATTCCCTTATCTTGCCGGCAATAACGGCGGTTCTGTTTTTCTTCTCTCTTATCTGCTCTTTACCTTTACAGTCGGTGTGGCGATGCTCATCAGCGAGTACGTCATCGGCCGAGAGGGCAGAATGGGTGCGATCGGCTCATTAAAGAAAGTGGTCGGCAAGCACTGGGGCGTGTTCGGCACGGTCGGTGTCGTTACCGCTTTTGCGATTCTTTGCTTTTATTCCTGCGTCGGCGGCTGGTGTATCAAATATTTGATCGACGCGTTCACAGGAACCGGAATTGTCTCTAATGCGGACGAACTCAATAAAAACTTCGGTTCGTTTGTGAGCAACGGCGCCTTAGCGTACTTCTATCAGATCATCTTCTTGCTCGCCAACGCGGTGATTGTTTCATTAGGCGTACAGAAAGGGATCGAACGACTGGCTAAATTCCTAATGCCGGTGCTCTTTATCCTCATGCTCATCTTAATTGTCCGAGGATTAACGCTTCCCGGCGCCGTTAAAGGTCTGGAATATCTCTTTAAACCGAACTGGAGCGGCTTTACCTCGTCTGCGATCTTTAACGCGATGGGATTTACTTTCTTCTCGCTGTCTTTAGGCGCAGCCGTGATGGTAACTTATGCCGGCTATCTCTCCGAGAAAGTCAATCTTTTAACCTCTACGGCTTGGGTTGCATTCCTGGCGATCATGGCTGCTGTGCTCGGCGGCTTAATGGTGATGCCTGCCGTGTTTGCCTTTAATTTGTCTCCGACTGCCGGTCCCGGTCTGACATTCGTGACGATGCCGGCGATTTTCTCGCAGATGCCGTTCGGTGTTTTCTTTGCGATTCTTTTCTATTTCTGCTTGGTTGTGGCGGCGATTACGAGCTCCATGTCCATGCTTGAAGCCGTAGTGGCTTCACTTTTGGACTATACCCGTCTGTCCCGAGCGGCCGTGACTTGGATCACAACGGCTTTGGCTGCGTTCATCGGCCTTTTCTGCACTCTGAGCTTCGGATCCCTGTCCGACTTCAAGATGTTCGGCAAGAACGTGTTTGATTTGCTCGACTTCCTGACGAGCAATGTCGGTATGCCGCTGTCTGAAATTGGCTTCAGCGTGGCAGCGGCTTGGATTGCCTGGAAGGTGACGGCTAAGCAGCTTACCAGTGCCGGTCCCGTGCAGTCTTGGCTGCTCTGGGCAATTCGTATCGTGATCGGTATTCTGTCGCCGCTTCTGATTGTTACCGTGGTACTGACCGGTCTTCTCTGACAACAGCTTATTGAGACCACGAAATCGGCAGGCGAGCTTTTGGCTTTCCCGTCGGTTTGAATTTTCGATGTGTCGATCAGAACGGAACGATTTCTTCTAAGAGCGGCCCGATGCGAGGCAGGTCTTTCCAGCAGGTGGTAATTTCTTCTCACGTCTCCTCTCCACAGTCTCACGCCACCAGCATTGTA
>URYO01000162.1 GCA_900552195.1 uncultured Sutterella sp.
GGACGATAAAGGCTGAGAACTACAGGAGATGAAAGCATCTCTTTACCTTTATATATATAAGAGCGTAAAGCGCCGGTCCGCAGTAACTCCAAAAACAAAAAGTCCGACGAAAAAACGCCGGACTTTCGCATGAGACTAACGAGAATTACTCGTCTGTGCCAACCATAACGTTGGAAGCCTTGATGACGGCATAGACTTTCTTGCCGACTTCGAGTTTCAGGGAGTCAGCAGAAGCTGTGGTGATGGAAGCAACAACGCGTTCGCCGCCTTTAGTCTCGATATCAACTTCGGTAGAAACCGGGCCTTTTTTGATAGAGAGAACTTTGCCTTCGAGAACGTTACGTGCGGATAATTTCATTTAAATTCCTTTAGTTAGATGATTAAAAAATCAACGAAAGTTTAAGAAGTTCTCAGCCCTTTGTAAAAAGAGAAGTCTCGCTTGTAAATAAGAGAATAACGATCGAGGACTTGAGGAAAAAGTTGTTTTGCATGTAAGGGTAAAACTATTCTGAATTTAGAAATGGCTGAATGGTTCAGCTGCAAAAAAACTTGTTTTTGCCTTTTGCGGAAATAATTTTTTACAAGAAAGCTTACTTTCTTAATGGTATTAGAAGTTCTTTTGGATTTTACGAAAACAAATCCGAGGGGTAAGTCCTAAGAATAAACCCTTAGCAAGCAACTAAAGAACCTTTACATCCATGTTTTGCGGAACTATAGTTCACCGCAGAAAAAGAATAATAGTGCCAAGAAGAAAACACTATATTTGACGAGGCGCCCGATGCTTTTGGGTTCTTTTTAAGGCCTCCGGTCTCGCCGCCCATTGGGGAATATTTATTGGCGGGAATTCCCAAGCCTAAATCAAAGTCAAACAGCAAAAAGAGGGATTTTTGCTCGATTTGCCTTTGAACTAAGGAGAAATATTCATGAAATTATCCGTAATTGCCACCTCGGTTCTGCTTGCTGCCGTTTCCACCGGTGCATATGCCTACACACCAGGCACCTACACGGCTGCTATTGCAGGCCAGAACGGTCCCGTCAAAGTCGAAGTCACAACTTCGGCCGACAAGATCCTTTCTGTCAAGATCGTTGATCAAAAGGAAACGGAAGGCATCGGCTCCAAGGCAGTTGCCGCTCTTCCGGCTGAAATTGTTAAAGCACAGTCTGCAGATGTCCAAGGCATCGCCGGCGCGTCTGTTTCTTCTGCTGCCATCAAGAAAGCTGTTCAGGAATGCCTGAACCAGGCTCAGGGCAAGAAAGCTGCACCATTGGCTCTCAAGAACGGTACATTTGAAGGCAAGGCTTACGGCAACAACGGCTGGCTGACGGTTGAAGTCACCATTAAAGACAACAAGATTACCGACATTAAGACACCCGGCCAGAGAGAAACTAAATATTTAGGCGACACAGCCATCCGTGAAATCGGCAAGGACGTTCTTCAATACCAAACACTCAACGTCGACAACATCGCCGGAGCTACTGTCACAAGTACCGCTCTGAAGACAGCCATTGCCCAGGCAATTGAAAAAGCCGGCGGCGACATCGCTGCTTTCCAAAAACCAGTTCCCGAAAAGATTAAGAAAGTTGCCGGTATTACCAAGGGCAGTGCAGATCTCATCATCGTAGGTGCAGGCGGCGCCGGCCTTTCTGCCGCGGTGACGGCTAAGGATTTAGGCGTTAAGAACGTGCTGGTTTTGGAAAAGATGCCGGTGATCGGCGGAAACACACTTCGCTGCGCATCTGCATTTAATGCAGCTGACCCCGACAGACAGAAAGCCCTTCTGATGACGGAAACACTGAAGGAAGCTGTGGTTAAAGCAATCAGCGAAAAACCCGTCAGCGAAGAACACGCCAAGCTGATGGCAGACGTCAAAGCCAAATACGAAGCCTACTTGAAGAGCGGCTCTAAGACACTCTTTGACTGCCCCGAATGGCATGCCCTCCAGACCTATAACGGCGGCGATAAAGTCGGTCACATTCCTCTGATCAGACAGTATTCCAACAACGTACTCGACACACTGCACTGGATGCAGTCCAAGGGATCTCCTGTAATGGACCGTGTCAGCCAGGGCGCCGGCGCTCTTTGGCAGCGTACTCACCAGCTTGACGCTCCTGCCGGTCTCGGTCTGATTGATCCTCTGTATCAGTCTGCTGTCAAACAGGGCGTCAACTTCAAACTCGGCATGCGCGTCCAAGACCTTATCCTTAACGATAAAGGCCGCGTGATCGGCGTGACTGCAACCGACAAGGTTGGCAATAAGTACGAATTCACATCTAAGGACGGTGTCATTCTTGCTACCGGCGGTTATTCTCAGAACAAAGAAATGCGTCAGAAGTCCGCTCCGCATCTCACTCCGGAAATGGTTTCTACGAACCAGCCGGGTGCTACCGGTGACGGTATTGTCATTGCTACAAGACACGGAGCAGATACGACCGGTATGAACTACGTGCAGGTTTACCCGCTGGCTACCCCGGGAACGGGCGCTCTGCAGGGCCGTGCCCGCAAGATGTCCGGTCTGGACGATGTGATTGACGTCAACAAGAACGGCGAACGCTTCGTGAAGGAAGATGCCCGCCGTGACGAATTTGTTGCCGCCATCAAGAAACAACCGGGCGGCGTTGTCTATGACATCAACGATTCTTCGATCGTTAAACCGCTCAACAGCTTCAATGAAGATGTGGAAACGTTGGTCAGCATCGGCCGTATCTACAAGGCAGATTCTTTAGCCGATTTGGCTAAACAGCTCGGCATGCCTGCTGATAAGCTCGAAGCAACAGTGGCTGAATTCAATAAGATGGTTGAAGCCAAGAACGATCCGAAGTTCGGACGCAAACTCTTTGACCGTCCGATCGTTAAACCTCCTTTCTATGCCACACCGCGTGCACCTTCTATCCACCACACCATGGGCGGTCTGCAGATTTCGACCAATGCCCAGGTTTTGGATAAGAAATGGAAGCCGATCCCCGGTCTTTATGCTGCCGGTGAAGTGACAGGCGGCATCCATGGTTCTAACCGTTTAGGCGGTAATGCCACGGCTGACGTTTTAACGTTTGGCAGAATTGCAGCGAAGTCCGCTGTTGCTCATAAGTAAGAAAGAGTCAAATAATTGACGAATGCGGCCGGAGTTTCCGGCCGCTTATTTTTCTGCATAACAAAACAGGTCCCGAAGGACCTGTTGGCAATGAATTGCTCTAACGCAGATTAAGCGTTATGGGCGGCCATTTTCTCTTTAACAAGTT
>URYO01000163.1 GCA_900552195.1 uncultured Sutterella sp.
CAATTGAAGAAACACCGGAAGGTCCTCTGTTTTCCATTTTGATTCGCGTCCGAATCTCTGATTAATTATCTGACTTCCTTGACCTGTGTGTAACACACAGCTTTACTATTTCTCTATCAAACGAGCGGCATTAAACGCCCCAACCACTTCAGATCAAAGGAGAAAAAATGAGAATTAAAGCTGTATTGCTAGCCATGGGCTTGGTTTCCTGCGGTTTAGCTCAAGCCGCGCTGACATCCGGAACGTATGTCGCAGAAGGAAAGGGCAATAACGGTCCTGTCGTTGTCGAAACCACCATCGAAAATGGTGCGATCACTAAAATTCGTGTCTTGAAGAACTCCGAAACACCGATGATCGGCGAGACAGCCATCAAACTGCTTCCCACAAAAATCGTTGACCGTCAGTCTTTGGACATTGATAAAGTCGCCGGCGCCACCAACAGCAGCAACGCTATTCTGACGGCTGTCGGAGAAGTTTTGAAGAAAGCCGGCGGTTCTAAAGCCGACCTTAAAGCTGTAGCTCAGAAGAAGGATCAAGCCGCTGTATTGGAAGATGCCAATACCGACGTAGTCGTAGTCGGTGCGGGCGGCAGCGGTATGGCCGCGGCCATCGAAGCCAAACGTAAAGGTCTAAACGTTATCCTGATCGAAAAGCTTCCGATGATCGGCGGCACCACAGCTTTGTCTTCCACAGCATTTAATGCCGGCGGCAGCAAGATCCAGATGGCCTTGAAGAAACCGTACACCGCTGACGACTACTACCTCAAACTTAAAGGCAAAGGTCCGGATGACGCCTCTCTGCGCAACCTCGCTGACCTTTCCGGTCCGACAACCGATTGGTTGGTAGACATGGGTGCTGATCTCGGCCGCGTAATTAACGGCTCTCAGCATACGCCGAAAGACGGCGGAGCACTTGGCGCCATGCTCGTTCCTGTCATGAAGAAGCAGCTTGACAAACTTGGAATCGAACCTCGCACATCCACAAAGGCTGAAGATCTTTACGTTAAAGACGGTCGAGTTGCCGGTGTTCGCGTCAGCCACGACAACGGTAAGTATGTTATTCACGCCAAAGGCGTGATTCTGGCTACCGGCGGTTTTGCTTCAAATCCTGAACTTGTCGCTAAATACACGCCGATGTGGGCAGGTTACCCGTCAACTGCCAGCCGCGGCGCCACAGGCGATGCATTAGCGATGGCGACTAAGGTAGGTGCAGCGCTGGGTCAAATGGATCGGTCCGGACCTCAGACCGTTGCCTACCAAACCGGTAACGGTGCTGTCTCTTTGACGAACGTTCGCTACAACGGTGCGATTTTAGTGAATGAAGACGGCAATCGCTTTGTGAATGAATTGGCTTTAACGCCGATCTTGGGCAAAGCCATTAAGGATCAGAAGGACAGACATGCTTACTTGATCTTCGATCAGGCTTCCGTGGATCGTGCCGCTCTGATGAAGAAATACAAGGAAGCCGGTTACTTCGTTGAAGCTCCGACATTAGATGCATTGGCTAAGAAACTCGGTATCAATGCCGAGAACCTCTCTAAGACCGTTGCTGCCTATCAGAAAGGCATGGATGACGGTGTCGACCACGAATTCGGTCGCAAAGATTCCCGCTTCAGCCGTATCGACAAGGTTCCGTACTATGGCGCCAAGATCAGTCCGGCAAGCCAGACAACCTATGGCGGCGTCAAGATTGATCTGAAGGCTCGTGCTGTCACCGAAACCGGAAAAGTCATTCCCGGACTTTACGTCAGCGGCGAAGCAGCTTCTCAGTACGGCCAGGGAGTCTCGATCGGTGTGATCTTAGGCAAACTAGCAGCTGATACCGCGGCTGAAGACATCGCCAAAATGAAGTAGTCCCCACATGACAAAGGCCTCCGAAAGGAGGCCGAAATGTTTGTGAATCAATCAGTTAAAGTTTTTGTAAACCTTGCGAGCGGCTTCAAGCGCCGGATTGTTTTCCGGAAGTTCTAGAAGCGACTTGCCTTCGCTGTCATAAGCTTCGACTTCTTCATCCATCGGAATCGACCCAAAAATCTCAAGTCCCAAATCTTTGGCAAACGCTTCTAACTTAGTGACGTCATTGCGTGTGCGGTTGAAGACCACGCCGATTTTCTTGCAGAAGGGGAGCAACCCTTCGTCTCTCATTTCTTTGATATGAGAAATCGTCTTCATGCCGCGGAAGGAAGAGTCCGTCAAAACAATCAGTGTGTCAATCTTTTCAACAACTTGGCGGTTGATTTGTTCAATACCGGCTTCTCCGTCAATAAGGACAGTGTTGAATTCATCCGTTAAGTAACTGATGGCCTGCTGTAGCAAATCATTAACCGAGCAGAAACAGCCTTTGGATTCCATATGGCCCATGGCCAGGAAAGAAAAATCTTTGCCTTCGTCCAAGACTCTGGCCGTCAGATAGTCAACTTTGTCTGCGAGTTCTTCCTGAGCCTGACGATCGCCTTCTTCGGCGACTCTCAAGATTTCGTCACGCACCGTACCGATCGTCTTGATTTCTTTGCGGCCGAGCGCATAGTGAAGACCTAAAGCGGGGTCGGCATCGACCAACAGCAATTTACCGGCCTGCGGATCTTCGATCATGACTTTCGTCAAAAGCGTTGTAAAAGCGGTCTTTCCCACGCCGCCTTTGCCGCAAACGGCAATCACTCGATGATTATTCATTTCTTATTCCCCTTATTGATTGATAAGATGTGCTTCGCTTAATCGTCCGATTCTGCGGACGTTGGCACAAAGCTTCTTATCAGCACATTTGCCGCAGTGTCCCAGGACATGGCAGTCTTTAAAGTTAAAACCGCGGTCTTCCCAGACTTTTGCTTTTAATTTTTCAGAATTCTGATAAAAAACTTCCGAGACCTGGTCCAGCTGTTTGTAAATCGGTCCTTGCCCGCGAAGGAAGCAGGCTTGAACCGATTCAATTTCAGGAAATTCTTCTTGAATGCGTGCGGAAAGAACCGCAGCAAGTTCCTTTAAGCCGATGCCTTGCGCCTGAGCTTTTTTACCGATTCGGATCCAAAGATCTTTACCTGCACCTTTGACCATGACGCCGGGAAGACGAAGCATGGAACGAAAATTCTGCAGAACCAGATAAAAAAGTTCATCGTTAAGTTTTTGACCGTAAAAATGAAGAAAAAGCCCTAAAGAGTTCGATGATGCATCTTCGCAGAGCATTCCGGCAAAGGAGGGTTGGTTTGAGGAGGCGGAATACTCCAGAAAGAC
>URYO01000164.1 GCA_900552195.1 uncultured Sutterella sp.
AAGGCTTCTTGAAACAACGATCTAAAATTGTTGTTATTGGTGTTGAAGATTTTTACACTCAAACATAAAGAGCGGACCAATCGGCCCGCTCTCATTCCTTATTTAGGATGACTCTGCGTTTTCTTCTTCAGGCTCATCCTTCTTACCGAATACGGCACATAGCCAAATGCCGACCTGATACAGAATCACCAGCGGCAAAGCCAGCAAGCACTGAGAAAGAACATCCGGCGGCGTCACAATGGCAGCTAGGACGAAAGCGCCGACAACCATATAAGGACGCGCCTTCTTCAGCTTTGAAATCGAAGTAATGCCCATGCGGTTCAAGACAACCACAATGATCGGCACTTCAAACGTTAAACCAAACGCTAAGAAGAGCGCCAGCACAAAGCTAAAGTACGAATCAATGTCTGGTGCGAAGTTCACAGAGTTCGGGGAGAATCCGGCAATGAACTGGAACACCATACGGAACACAATGAAATAGCAGTAAGCCATTCCGAGGAAGAACATCACCAAACTCGAAATAATGATCGGAGCGGCAAGTTTCTTCTCTTTTCGATAAAGTCCCGGAGCGATAAAGCCCCAGAGCTGCCACAGCACATAAGGCAGTGCAATCACGAAAGCGACGAACAGCGTCACTTTCAAAGGCACCATAAACGGTGCGATCACACCGGTGGCCAGCAGTTTTGCGCCCTGAGGCAAAGCCACCATCAGCGGCTTACTCAGGTAGTCGAAAATCTGCTTCATGAACGGCGACAAGCAGGCAAAAACCAGCAGAACCGACACAGCCATACGGACAATACGGGAGCGAAGCTCAATTAAATGAGCGACGAGTGTCTGCTCGCGGTCATCTTCCGGCCCGTCTTCCGGGCGTTCTACCAAATCTTTATCACTCATTATTTAAACGCGTGAAATACGGGTTTTGTTAACATGACTGCGCGGCGCAAAGCGTCCGGCGCCGGTCTTGGAAACAGAAGCGACCTTCTGAGCCTCAACCTGCTGCTTGAGCGCATTGATTTCACGCATTAAGTCGGCAAGCGTAGGAGCGTTGGGGTCGGCCATCGGCGCATTGGCCGGCGCTTGTCCGAAATTGTAGGAGTCGACAGTAGGAGCCGGGCCGCTCAGTTCCTGAGGCAACGTCGGTTTGATGTCGGATGCACCCCAGTCAAATGCCTTTTCCAGCATAGAGGTGTCGACCGACTTGTCGAGATTTTCCCAGGCGGCGTTCTTGCCCTGACCGGCAGCGACAGAGGTCGAAGCAGTTTCGGTCTTAGCAGTACCGTCTACGATGTTCTCCATTGAAAGCTCGGCTTTCGGAGCGGTGGATTCCATCCACTGATCCTTAAGCTCCTTGGAAGCGTTGTCCATCGTGGACTTGACTTCCTGGCCGGCGGAAGTGACGGAGTCCCGCACATCGCTGACCTGTTTTTCAATAGAGTCGGTTGTGTTCTTCAGACTCGACTGAAGGTCGCTCGCCATCTTCTTGGCGTCCTCCTGAATCTTTTTCAGTTCAGAAAGTTCGACCTCTTTGTCGATATCGTTTTTAACCTGCGAGACGAATCTCTGGGCTTTCCCCATAAGAGAGCCCGCAGTCTTTGCTACCTGAGGGAGTTTGTCGGGGCCGAGGACGACCAACGCGATGGCCGCGATGACCCCGATTTCGCCCATGCTTAAATCAAGCATATGTACTCAATCGTGTTTGAATTAAGCCTGTTTCTTTTCTTCAGGTTTAGCTTCTTCTTTAGCAGCAGGTGCTTCAGCCGGTTTCTGGTCGGCAACTTGAGCCGGTTTAGCCGGTTCGTCCTGAGCTTCCTTCATACCTTCTTTGAAGCCCTTAACGGCGCCGCCGAGGTCTTTGCCCATGTTCTTAAGTTTGCTGGTACCGAAAATCAGAACAACGATAACCAGCACAACTAACCAATGCCAGATGGAAAGAGAACCCATTTTTTACTCCTAGAGTTTTGTCCAAGGACGCGGGCCGCCCAAGACATGTACGTGAATATGATTTACTTCCTGACCACCGTCATGTCCGGTGTTGATCACAACGCGGAAGCCGTTATTTGCACCCGCTTCTTTTGCCAACACAGGCGCTAAAGCCAGCATTTTACCTAAAAGCGGCTCTTCTGCTTTGCCCATGACAGCCAAAGAGTCGTAATGCTGTTTGGGGATAATCAGGAGATGAACAGGCGCAGCAGGGTGAATGTCTTTAAAGGCAATCACTTCGTCATCTTCATAAACTTTCTGGGAAGGGATCTCTCCCCTTGCGATTTTGCAAAAAAGGCAATCTTCCTTTTGCATACCATTCTCCAAGTTACTTTTATATTTTTAAAGAATTCAGCCGTCGGCTCAATATGGATAACCCTACCATAGGGTTCTCATTAACGCTTTCTCACGATTCTTTTCGATTCGCTTTTTCGACCAAACCTGAGGTTCCTTCTCTGCGGGCGAGCTCCTGCAGCACTTCTTCAGGACGGATTCCGGCCTGGGAGAGCACAACCATGGAATGAAACCAGAGATCGGCCGTTTCGTAGATCAGATGGTCGCGATCGCCGTCTTTTGCGGCCATCACGACCTCGGTAGCTTCCTCACCGACCTTCTTTAATGCGGCATCGGGTGCTTTCGAAAATAATTTAGCAACGTAACTAACCTTAGGATCTCCGCCTTTGCGGCTATCGATGACATCGGCCATTTCGCAGATTACAGGAACTCGTTCCATTTTTTATTCCTTTAGTGATGTTCCTTGCCGTACATCTCTTCCGGAGACTTCAGGACAGGAGCATTCTCTTTCCAGTCTTTACCGTCCCAGCTGCGGTAAAAGCAGCTTCTATGGCCGGTGTGACAGGCAATATTTCCTTTTTGTTCGACCTTGTAGATAACGGAATCACCGTCACAGTCGAGCAAAATCTCAAAAATTTTCTGACGATTGCCGCTCTCTTCGCCTTTACGCCAAAGCTTTTGGCGAGAGCGAGAAAAATAAGTACCGAATCCGGTCCTGAGCGTCTCTTCCAAGGCTTCTTTATTCGCCCAGTCAATCATCAGATTCCAGTTCTTTGACGGATCTTTGTAGATATAACCACTGTTTATGTATGCAGCCCACTTCGTGTATTCGGTTCTAACACCGGTCTGTGCATCAGTAAAGAATACCTTCACACTGTTGGTACCACCTGTAATACCATCACCATACAATTCTAC
>URYO01000165.1 GCA_900552195.1 uncultured Sutterella sp.
TTTCGTATTGGAATAAGCCTTGCTCAGGGCCGACCCAGGATGCGGACCGACCTGTCCGAATAGATACACGGTCATAAACTTGAAGGTATCGAGTTAACAAAGGACCTTTGAGTTGCGTAAGTGGATGCCCCTTCCTGACAAGCAACACACGATCCAGCGGGTAAAGCTTCATTCGGTGGAGATCCGGCGCCAGATCAACGTCCGTGATTACCGCAAAATCCGCTTTGCCTTCACTTACAGCGGCGATCTCATTGTCGTGCTTGCTCAGGTCTAATCGTACTTTCGGCGCTCTTTCAATCATTTTCGGCAGTACACCGGAAATCACGACAGAGATTTCGGTCATCACTGAGCTCAAGACAAAAGTCCTTGTGGATTGACTCGGATCAAACTGCATATCCATCATCGCTTCAGAAGCTTCCAAAATCTGATGAATCTGCGGCTTGATCTGCAGGTAGTAGTTTGTCGGCACCCAGATTCCTTCCATTTGTCTAAAAATTTCCTGCGGAAAGTACGAACGTATCCGAGAAAAGTTCCTGCTTGAGGAAGACGGAGACAAATTTAACAACAACCCCGCGCGAAGCAAAACGCCCGTCTTTTCTAGCTCCGCAAGAAACCTCGTATCGTCAATAGAAAGTTTGGTAATGTCCGCCACAGTGATAACCCTTTGTCAACAATGCAAAGATAGGAGTGCAACTTGCGCAAAGTATATCTCCATAAGGCACGCTTAAGATACTCCTAGAAACACCAAGCGGTACACCACTTAATAACCACAAAACAAGGAGAATTACGATGCTTCGTAGAAGTCTGCTTACATCTGCTATCGCAGCCTCTTTACTCACCACTTTCTCGCTTCCTGCATTCGCAACGCAGGTTTATGAGACCGACCTCGTTATCATCGGGGGCGGCCTGTCCGGTTTGGCAGCAGCTCAGAGCGCAGTTGACCAAGGCGCTAAACCGATCGTCCTCGAAAAAGAAGCTGCCCTGGGCGGCGGCGGAAACTTCCCTGAAGGAAGTCTTGGCGTCGGCACCCGTTATCAGAAGGAACACAACATCAACACCACCGTTGACCAGGTTCTTACTGCCGCTCTGCAGTACCATCACTATCGCGCTGACCCGCACGTCCTTCGTGTTCTGATTGAAGAATCCGGAAAGACCATTGACTGGGTTATGGACAAAGGCGCTCAGATGCGCGGCATCCGCACCATGTATCCGAAAGATGAATCCCTGATGACATGGCACTTGTTCAAAGGCGGTGCTGCCGGCATTATCCAGCGCTTCGCTAAGGAAGTTCGCGCCAAAGGCGGCACAATCCTCACCGAAACCCCGGCCAAGAAACTGATCGTTGAAAACGGTAAAGTGGTAGGTGTTGAAGCTGTCGACGGCGAAGGCGAAAAAGTCATCGTCAAGGCCAAGAAAGTCATTATCGCTACCGGCGGTTTCGAATCCAATAAAGAAATGCTCGCCAAGTTCGTGAACGACTCCTCTGCTCTAGGTATGTTTGAACCGGTTTGGTACCGCGGTCCTGTAACCGACGGTAAGAACGGTGACGGCCGTACGGGTGATGGCATCCAAATGGCTCAGTTAGTCGGTGCAGGCGTTAAAGGTATGCATACCATTGCAGGTAACGCTCCGTACCTCGCCGACCTGCCCCCGATCAACCAGTTCATGGGCGCTGATGAACTCAAGCAAGGCCGCTGCGCTTTGGCTCAGCCCTGGCTCTGGGTTGATCAGCACGGCAAACGCTTCTTCAACGAATCCCGTGGTGCTGTTTTCGTTGATGTCTACAATGCCATGACAAGTGCCGGCGGCGTAATGTACAACATCATCGACCAGCAGAAATATGATCAGTTGGTTAACAAGGGCGCTTTGCTTCCGTTCAACGCCATCGTTCTTGCCGGCGTTCCTCTGAAGGCTCTTCCGAAGACTTTCGAAATCGGTCAGCAGAGAGGTTGGGCTTTCAAGGCTGACACAATCGACGACCTAGCTGCACAGATCGGCGTACCTGCTTCCAACCTGAAAGAAACAATGAACAAGGTGAACGAATACGCTAAAGCTGGTAAAGATCCGGAATTCGGCCGTCTGCCTGAACACCTTGCAACTTTCAATATGGAAAAAGGTCCGTACTATGCTCTGAAAGGCATCCGCGCATTCTTCCTAACTTTGGGCGGCGTCACTGTCAATCCGAAGTTCCAGGCTCTGAATCCGCAGGGCGACGTGATCGACAACCTCTATGTCGTCGGTCAGGATATCGGCGGTTTGTATGACTCTTCTTACGACCTCCGCTGCGAAGGCTCTGCCTCTTCGTTCGCTATGACCAGCGGCCGCTTAGCTGCTGACAACGCTCTTGCCGATGTCAAAGCCGGTAAGTAACTTCTAGAGAAGCCCGGACCGTAGGGTCCGGGTCTAAAAACGGAAGAAAAAAATGAAATTTAACCGCCTCATTACCACCGCAGCAATTCTGTTAGCCGGCGCCTTCTGTACTGCTCAGGCTGCTCCCACCATGGCAAAGCACATGCAAAAAGGCGTGACTTGCGAACAGTGTCACAACTCTTCCGCTCCGGTTGCCGCTGCCAAGTCCAAGGCTTGTATGAAATGCCATAACTACCAGGACTTAGCCGCTGCTTCTGCCGCAAAGAAAGTAGCTTTAAACCCGCATGATTCTCATGCCGGACAGCTTCGCTGCACACTTTGCCATAAAGAACACGAACAAAGCGTTCTCTACTGCCGTCAGTGCCACAAGAACGCAGAAGACAAACGCTTTGATATGGCTGTACCTTAATCATTCCTAAAAATTGTCAAACTATTTTTGAACTCCCGCCTCTCCTCGGGAGTTTTTTGCGGCTCCGCAAAAAGAGCCGCTTTATTTTTGTCTTAGAACAAGTTTCAGTTGTCCAAAAATCCGATGGTCCTTCTGGCGGCAGAGAACTGCCCCTCCTTCAGCTGAGCTTCAACTTTCAGCATATCCACAATCTTTTCTCCGGAAACAACTTTGGTGAAACGAAGTCTTCTGTCGATGGCTGCAAAATCTCCCGGAGAAAGATTTCTGATTTTCCGCAGATTGTTCACTTCGTCTCCGACAGAGAATTTCCACTTTTGCGCCAGTCTTCTGTACATTTCTTCTGCCTGATCATCAGTCATGTAGTCCAGTTT
>URYO01000166.1 GCA_900552195.1 uncultured Sutterella sp.
GGGCAAGGGTACGGTACTCGAACTGAATACTTCGCAGGTTCAGCTCACCGAGGCGGAGCTTACTTACAACCAATCCAAGCCCGCAGACAAAGAATAAGCTTCTTTGACTTTTCCTTGTTCGTCTTTCATCAGAAGAGTCTGAGAACCATGGAGAACGCCTTTTTCACCGATAGTCAGCGTAGCTGCAGTTTCTCCGCTGTCAACGCCCTTTCCTGCTGCTTCCGCAGCAATCAGACGAACAGCCGGTTCGTTAATGAAGTGGTAGAAAGCGCCGGCCGCATTGCTTCCGCCGCCCAGACAGGCAACGACGTAATCAGGATTTTCTTTGCCGGTTCTCTCTTTGAGCTGCTTCTTAATTTCTTCGCTGATCACAGATTGAAAACGGGCCACCATTTCCGGATATGGCTGAGGACCGACTGCAGATCCGATCAAATAGAAGTTTTCGGGGTCTTTCATCCAGGCTTCGAGGGCTTCGTTGACGGCGTCGTTAAGTGTTTTTGATCCGCTGATCGCCGGAATCACCTTTGCGCCCAGCATTTTCATTCTTTCAACGTTCGGTCTTTGACGCTGAATATCCAGTTCGCCCATATAAACGGAGCATTCCAAGCCCATCAAGGCGCAGACTGTGGCTGTTGCCACGCCGTGCTGGCCGGCGCCGGTCTCGGCAATGATTCGCTTTTTGCCCATGCGCTTGGCTAAAAGTGCCTGCCCGATGGCGTTGTTGATTTTGTGTGCACCGGTGTGATTCAGATCTTCTCTCTTGAGATAAACATTGGTGCCGTACTTTTCAGAAAGACGCGGAGCGAAATAAAGAGGAGACGGACGACCGACGTAATCTCTTAGGAGATCATTGAATTCTTTTTGGAACTCGGGATCATCGACATAGCGAAGGTAGGCTTCCTGCAGCTCATCAATGTTTTTTTGAAGCTCGGGAGGAACAAAACTGCCGCCGAATTCACCGTAAAAGCCCCTTTCATCAACCGGAAGAATAGATTTATAGAGATTCATTTGAGGTACCTACTTAATTGAAAAACGGGAAAATAAAAAAACCACCGAGTTGTTCGCTCGATGGTTAGATCGGTTCTTTAGCTTCTAGGCCGAAGATTTTTAAGCACTACTCCAGCACCATCGAGTGAAATCGATGGGCCACCACCAACTGTGAGAAGCAACACTGAAGTACATGGCTAGAAAATAAATTGAGTTATATCCGTAAGAAAAATATTATCAAGAAAAAAACAGAATTTCGGTCCTTTAGAAAAAGTTTTTTCTTTTTACGGCCTGAGGATTTTCCCGAACTCAAGAACGACAGGACTACTGAAGTAATAGTACAAAAACTCAGTCATCCAACCGTCCGGGTAAAGAAAAGTCTCGGAGCGAAATCACGGGACTTTGTTTTGGTTAAAACCTTTTAATCGGCTTCAGCATTTAGCACTCAAAACTTGCTTTTGATTAGTACAAGCCGATGAACTTCCACCAGGCCATACCGATGGTGAGCCAAATCACCACATTGATCGTTGTGATGATAAAGCCGTTTCTCCACCATTCACCTTGAGAAACATAGCCGGCACCGAAATAAACAGGACCGCAGCCGTTACCGTAGTGAGTCAGCGAAATCGGCAGGTTAGCGAAGCAGCCGAATGTGATGGCAACCAGCATAGCCGGAACACCGCAGGCGGCGGCAACTGCCACGAATGCTGCGTACATCGCAGAAATACGGGCTGTAACCGAAGCGAAGCAATAGTGAGAATAGATATAAATGAGGGAGATAAGGACGAAGGATGCAATCCAGCCCATATTAGCGGCAGCAACTGCGGTACCGATAAGTTTGGCGATCCAAGCAATAAAGCCGGACTTAGCCAGCGCGGTAGCCAAGGCAACCAAGCCGCCCATCCAGAACATTGCGTCCCAAGCGCCTTTTTCGGAAAGGATGTCTTTCCAGTCTAAAACTTTAGCAATCAGCATGATGGCGACGGCAAGCATAGCAACCGGTGTTGCACCAAGTTTTGTCCAAGAACCTGTTGCCCACAGAGCCAAGCACATGACAAACACGAATGCGAGGACTTTTTCCTGAAGGCTCATCGGACCCATCTTTTCGAGTTCGTTGACAGCCAGATCGCGGGCGTCGGGAATGTCTCTGATTTCAGGAGGAGAAAGTTTGAGCATCAGAACCGGCACCAGGAACAAGCTGATCAAACCCGGAACGATAGCGGCAACTGCCCAGTTCATCCATGTGATTTCAACACCGACGGCAGTAGCAGCCAAACCGACGCACAGCGGATTGCCGGCCATAGATGTCAGGAACATCGTGCAGGTCACAGCGTCAGTGTGATAACCGACCTGCATCAGGTACTTACCGATTTTGCCGGCAGTGGGTCCAGGCTGAGAACCGAAGGCATTTGCCAAGGACTGAACGATCGGATAGAAAACGCCGCCTCCTCGAGCGGTTGCTGAAGGCATCGCCGGAGAAACGATCAATTCGGATAACGCGATGGAATAACCAAGGGTCAGTGAAGAACGACCGATGTACTTAATAATAAGGAAAGCAATACGGCGGCCGAAACCGGTTTTGATAAATGCGCGGGAAAGGAAGAATGCGCAGACGATCAGCCAGATTGTGCCGTTGCCGAAACCCATCAGAGCCTGACCGGTCTTTAAAACACCGGTGATGGCGCAGAATGTGAGTGCAATGAAGGCAACCGCACCCATTGAAATCGGCTGAAGAATGAAGCCGGCAATGGTTGCCGCAAAAACGGCAAACAAGTGCCAGGCATTAGGCGTCAAACCCTGCGGTGTTGGGCAAACCCAAATCACAAAGCCTATCGCCAGAACTATGATCCAGTTCCTTAGACTTTTACTCATAAGAATCCCCTGAGGTTGTTGATGTAACTTCTTTTCGAAGTTTCCTTTTATTGCGTTTCTAACTCGAATTAACAATTAGAAACACTCTTGATTCTAGGCTTTATCACGTTGGATTTCTCCCCCAGGAACTTTTCTCTAAGTGAAACCACCAACGCTGAGGAAGGTTATTTGCTTACCGGTGAGCCTCTTTTACGACAGCTTTCTTTGTGCGTTTTTTCGTCTTCGTTTTCTTGTTTCCATGAACTAAGTCGATTGGTAAGTACACCCGGCAATAAACTTTTACAAGTGA
>URYO01000167.1 GCA_900552195.1 uncultured Sutterella sp.
GCCGGATCGGCTCATGAATGAGCAGTTCAAAAGTAATTATCTACGGTTAACTGCTTCAATTTTCTTATAAATATCCATAAAAAATCGGTATTAATTGGCAAAAGGATTTTTATAAAAAGCCAATAAGATTTAAGTATCGGCTTAGATAAGAAGGAGAAACTCGTATGGAAAAGTCTCGTATCTCTAGAAGAGGAATGCTCAAAGGTGCGGCTGCTGCCGTATTGGCTTTGGACGGTTCTGTGTCCGCTGTTTCTTCGGCCGCTGCTGTCGAACAACTTCCTTTAGTTCAAAAGACACCCGTTATCGGCTCTAAGAATGTCACGGGACAAAAGGTTGAAGGCTCTGTAGCGAAGGTTTATTTTTCTCCCGTTATTGATGCTGCCTCATTGATCAAGCTTTACAACTTGGTCAACGAAGAAATCTACGGAAAAGTAGCGATCAAGCTGCATACCGGCGAACCACACGGACCGAATATTCTCCCGCGCGACATGGTTCAGGCTCTGCAAAAGACGATTCCTAACAGCACGATTGTTGAAACGAACACGCTTTACGGCGGCGGAAGAGAAAACACTGCCGACCATAGAAAGACCCTTGAAATTAACGGCTGGACATTCTGCCCTGTCGATATCATGGATGAGCACGGTGATGTCAATCTGCCGGTTCGTGACGGATTCCATCTCAAAGAAGTCGCGATGGGCAAAGGCCTCGTCGATTACGACTCTATGTTGGTGTTGACTCACTTTAAAGGTCACGCCATGGGCGGCTTCGGCGGCTCGATGAAGAACATCGCCATCGGCTGCGCTTCCGGTCAAGTCGGCAAACGTCAAGTGCATGGGGCCAGTATGACCGGGGCACCTAACTTCGGAGCTATGCCGGTAAAAGACACGTTCATGGAGTTGATGGCTGATTCTGCTCAGGCAGTGATCAATCACTTCGGCAAACACATTACCTTCATCAATGTTCTGAGAAACATGAGTGTTGACTGCGACTGTGCAGGTACCAGCGCTCAGAAACCGACGATGAAGAACATCGGCATCTTGGCGTCTAACGACCTGTTGGCTATTGATCAGGCCTCCTGCGACCTAGTCTTTGCGGCACCTGACGGAAAAGACGTCATTGAAAGAATCCAAAGTCGCCACGGTCTTCGTCAGCTCTCTGCCATGGCAGAAAAGAATATGGGCAATCCGCAGTACGAACTGATTGTTGTCAAATAGTAATTCGTTCTTCAACGAGAATCCCGAACAGCTCAGCGCCGCTCGGGATTTTTTAGAGCATGTTTATCACGAATTAGCAGTTCTGCCGCAGCTATGGCTTCAAAAGACCAAACTTTAAGCAGTCTGTACCTAAAAAATAAGCCGCCCAGTTCTCAGAAGATTTTTCTGAGAACCGGCGGCTTGTCCACTCATGAACAAGGAGAATTCTTAGTTATTTTTGAAGCTGAATTATTTAGCTTCTGCTGCGTTCTTACCCGCGATGCGGCCAAACACCATTAAGTCGGCCACGGCATTTCCGCCTAGACGGTTAGCTCCGTGAATACCGCCAGTAACTTCGCCGGCTGCATAAAGTCCGGGAATGCGCTGTCCGTTGGCATTAACGGCGTGGGCGCCGGTATCAATATGGATGCCGCCCATTGTGTGGTGAATGGTCGGAACCTTTCTGGCGACGTACCACGGACCTTCGGTCATCGGACGGTCGTCTGTATGGTTGGCCTTGAATCCGAATTGATCGGTTTCGACTTCGTGGCGAGCGACCTTGTTGTAGCTTTCAATGGCTGCCTTTAAGCGATTGGGATCAACATTGATAATCTTGGCAAGTTCATCCAGGTTGGCGGCTTTCTTTACTCTGCCCTGAGCAAGCATATCGCGCATGGTTCTTCCGCTCAGAAGGTCAATGGCGTTTTCATCCGGATAACGAAGTTTGTTCTGGACTAGCCAGTAGGTGGAACCGGGCTGAGCGAAAACAGCTTTAGAAAGCACGTCACGGGCAGCGCCTTCGTTCACAAATCTGTCGCCGTTGGTATTGATGAACAAGCGGTTTCTGCCGGAGGTCTTGATGTCAAGCATCAAGCCGGTTCCGGGAGAGCCGTTCGGATGAACCTGAATGTCGGAAAGACCGATCAATTCGGCTCCGGCTTTCTGTGCCAGCTGGAGACCTTGGCCTTGAGCAGCTACGCCGATATTGGAGCAGCCGATTTCTTTGCCGAGATCAGCTTCTTTCCATACGCCGGTATTCACTTTCTGGCGGAATTCAACATTGGATCCGAAACCGCCTGTCGTGATAACGACCCCGTTCTTAGCCATCAGCGTGAGTGGTTTGCCGTGGTTGTCAGCCTTGACTCCGACAACTCTGCCGTCCTTCATGATCAGTTCGGTTGCCGGAGATTCCAAATACACACGAAGTTTGTCCTTACCGTATTTTTGCAGTTGTTTTTCTAACACTTGAACGTAGGTGTTGCCGCCGGCCGGATTAGGATAATGACTTCTTTGGAACAGGGCGCCGGTTGCTGCGCCGACTTTCGGGTTGAACTTCAGACCCATGCTTTCGAGCCAAAGAAGTGCTGAAGGCGCGTTGTCGGCTAAGACTTTGACGAGTTTAGGATCGCTGACATTGTGGCCGCCTTTCATCGTTTGTTCGAAATGTTTCTGAGGATTATCTTCAATGCCAAGCGCCTTCTGGTATTTGGTACCGGAAGCATTCAGGGCACCGCCGCAGACGTTCGTGGAACCGCCCAAGAAACCGAGTTTTTCAACAATGATGACGCTTGCACCGTTCTGCAGAGCAGAAACTGCACTGGCAAGTCCCGCTCCGCCGCCACCGACAATAACAACGTCGGCATTGTCTTTGATAGGAGATTTATCTGCGGCAGGGAGCGGTTTATTGAATTCGTCGCCTTGTGCGCCGGCTTGTTTCAGACACTGTTTCACAGCGCCGAGAAGAGAGAAACTGGTAATAGTGGCGCCGCTGATTTTGTCGAGTTTGGTTGTTTGATGATCTTTGATTTCGGCAGAAAGTTGTTTAATCGCAACTTTACCGACACCCGGGCTCTCTAAATCTTTGACGGAGATGTCACTGATTTTTCCGTTTTTGCTGTCAACAGT
>URYO01000168.1 GCA_900552195.1 uncultured Sutterella sp.
GAGAGATAAGCTTAAGCGTTTCATAAAAAATCCGTTGCGTGCATCACAATTGCGAGATTTTATTGTAGAGATTTATGAAACTGTCCTCTTCGTTGATACTAATAATTTTTCCTTCCAGAAGCTCCGAATAAGAACAAGCCGCCTCAGGAAAAACGAGGCGGCTTGACGTAACTGTGATCGTTGCTTAAGTTATTCGCCGTTTAGAAGTACACCGGCATCCGGAACAAACGAAGCATCTAATGTCGAGCCTAGTGAAGTGCCGGGAAGAAAAGGAACTGACATCGAGTAAGGTTTCGGATTGATACCATTTACCACTTCAAACTGGTAGTCTACCCGGTCTCCTTCAAAGAGGCGATTAATGAGTTTGACTGCCAGACAGTTTTCCGAGGTGCCGATGTTGAGGTTTTCTGGTCGTACGATCAGGAGCGCTTTTCCCCCAATTCTTGGGGGATTTAGGACACCCATTCGAGCTTTGACCCTACGGCCGGCAACATCGACAAGGCCGTACTTATCTTCAACAGAAACAAGCGTGCCGTAGAAAAGATTAGCCTGCCCGATGAAATCGGCAACGAAAGGCGTTGCCGGGTCATCATACAAATGCATAGGCGTACCGATTTGTTCAATCTTGCCCTTGTTCATCACCATGATCCGATCAGACATGGTCAAAGCTTCTTTCTGATCGTGAGTCACGTAGAGGCAGGTCAATTTGAGTTCCTGTTGGATTCTACGGATTTCCGTTCTCATGTGCAGGCGCAGTTTTGCGTCAAGGTTCGAGAGCGGTTCATCCATAAGAATCAGTTGCGGTCTTAAAACCAGTACTCTGGCTAAAGCGACACGCTGCTGCTCACCGCCTGAAAGCTGGTTAGGGTAGCGATGCTCGGCTTTTTCCAACCCGACCATAGCAAGCGCTTCTTTGACTTTCTGTGCAATGACGTCGGAAGATTCTTTGCGAATACGCAGACCATAGGCCACGTTATCGAAAATCTTCATGTGCGGGAACAAAGCGTAGTTCTGGAATACGAAGCCCATGCCGCGTTCATTGGCAGGGATTTTTGTGACGTCTTTGTCTCCCAAAAGGATTTGGCCCTCCGTAGGAGTTTCAAAACCTGCGATCATGCGCAGAGTGGTAGTTTTACCGCAGCCGGACGGTCCTAAGAACGTGAGAAATTCGCCCGGTTTAACTTCAAGATTTACGTTTTGAACGGCGAAAAACTTTTCGTTGTCCTTAATGTAGCTGCGGGAAATGTTTTTAAGCGTAAGAGATACGGACATTTAACGAAGTCCTCCGGAAGCGTCGCCTACCGGACAAAGAACTTTTGCCATTAAAGCCATAAAGGCAGAGGCGGCGAAGACAATCAAAATTAAGACGATGGAGAATGCACAAGCTTGAGCGAACTGAAGCTCGGTCATGCACTCCAAAATGCGTGTTGTGATCAGGGTCCAGTTCACGGATACCAAGAAGATCGTGGCGCTAATAGCGGTCATCGAGTGGATGAACAAATAGCGCATACCCGTTAACACTGCAGGCAGAACCAAGGGAACTGTGATCTTACGGAATGTGTAGGCTGAAGATGCACCCAAACTTGTAGAGGCTTCTTCAATAGACGGGTCGATCTGCGTCAATGCAGCAATTACGTTGCGGATACCGGCTGAAGAATAGCGGAATACGTATGCTGCGATAAGGATGTAGACCGTACCGGTCAGAACCAGAGGCTGGTCGTTAAACGCAATAATGTAGGCGATACCGACCACGGTACCCGGCAATGTGTAGTTCAAGAGGGAGACAGTTTCTAAGGTCTTGTGACCGCGAATCTTTAACCACTTGCAGACATAACCGATCAAGACTGCGAGCAGGCCGCCGAGCGGGGTGCCGATACAGGCGATCAGCAAGGTGTCTTTAATCGCTTTCATGCCGAAAGTGAAGACGTAGTGGTAGTTTTCAAGCGTCAGCGAATTATCAACGCCCCAAACCTTCACAACAGAGCCAACCAAGATGATGGCATACAGATAAAGAACAAATGCCGTAATAAAGGCAACTGTACCGATAACGATCGAAGAGATCAGGACACCGGGGCCCTTAATAGAACTTCTTCCGCCGGCTTTGCCGCTGACAGTAACAAAACTCTTGCGGCTGACCCAGAAATTCTGCAGAGCATAAACAGCCAAAGCCGGGATTAAGAGCAGGAAGGACAAGGCAGCGCCGCCCTTAAAGTCATACATGCCGGTGATCTGCAGGTAGGCCTGTGTCGGCAGAACGGGGAAGGAGTGGCCGCCTAACACCAACGGTGTTGCAAAGTCTGCGAGAGAGCAGGAGAACACCAGAAGGAAGGCATTGGCTAAACCCGGAACCGACAGGGGAAAGGTAACGGATTTGAAAACGCTGAAAGGAGATGCGCCTAGAGAATAGGCGGCGTCTTCTAAGTTGGGGTCGATTCTCATAAGAATCGTCGACAGCGTCATAAAGGCAATGGGGAAGTAAGTCAGTGTTTCTGAAATAAACGTTCCCCAGAAGCCGAAGAAATTGAAATTTTCCAGACCCAAGGCCGTCAGGATGATGCCGTTGGGTCCTAAGCAGAGCGTCAGCGCAATACTTGATGTGAATGGAGGTGAAATCAGCGGCAGCAGTGTTACCGCGCTGATAAAGAAAGTAAGCCACTTCGGCAGCGACAAACGCGTCACTGCGAAGGCAAAAATGAATCCGATGATCGTGCCGGCAAAACCGACTGCGCACGCCAGAATAATACTGTTGACAATGGCTCGGCGGTCATACCAATTGGCGAGGAACGGCAAGAGGTTTTCAAATGTCAGGTGACCGTCGACAATGAAAGTCATTGCCAGGAGGCGAACGATCGGGTACAGGACGAATACGCCCATGGCGAGCCAAAGGACGCAGATGGTGAGCAAGGTCACCGGGTCCCTCTGCTGCTTGGTTCCGCTCGTCATTTAAGTACTCCTAATGAAACGGGGGTTCGACTTGGTCAAGCAGAACCCCACAATTTTTAAATCACGTTAAAACGGTGAATGAATTACTTAATGACTTCGTTGATCCAGCGATTTGTATACTCTTTGCGCTTTTCGCCTTTCCAAGCGACGA
>URYO01000169.1 GCA_900552195.1 uncultured Sutterella sp.
CGGGTTTATCTTTAAAGGTAAAGATGATGGAGTCTTCACCTGCGTCGATCTTTAGAACACCCAAAGGCTTGGCTTCCACACGTATACGGTGCGTAAGAATCAGATTCTTGGCTTCCTGAGTCAGCTTGCCGTAGCGGTCGGCAATCTCCTCCTGAATCTGATAAAGATCTTCCTTGTTTTTGACTTGTGCAAGGCGTTTGTAGAAAGTCAGACGGTTATGAACATCAGGAACATAGTCTGAACGGAGCAGGGCAGGCGCATGCAGATTGATGTCTGTCGTGGCTTCCAGCGGCTGAAGCAGATCAGGTTCGCGGCCTTCTTTTAAGGCAGTGACGGCAGAATCGAGCATCTGGGTGTAGAGGTCGAAACCTACGCCGGTCATCGAGCCGGATTGATGTTCGCCCAAGACCTCACCCGCACCTCTGATCTCTAAGTCATGCATAGCCAAATAGAAACCGCTGCCGAGTTCTTCCATTTCTTTAATGGCTTCAAGCCGTTTCTCGGCATTTTTGGTCATCGCACCTTCGCCCGGCGTCAGCAAATAGGCATAAGCCTGATGGTGGGAGCGTCCGACGCGGCCGCGCAGCTGATGGAGCTGAGCCAAGCCGAATTTGTCGGCACGATGCATGATGATTGTGTTGGCGTTCGGGATGTCGATGCCGGTTTCGATAATCGTTGTGCAAAGCAGCACATTGGTGCGCTGAGCATAGAAGTCACGCATGACGCGTTCAAGTTCCCGCTCGTTCATCTGTCCGTGTGCAACGCCGATGCGGGCTTCCGGAAGGAGCTGCTCGAGACGCATGCGGGCGTTTTCAATGGTTTCGACTTCGTTATGGAGGAAGTAAACCTGACCTCCGCGCTTTAATTCACGCAAAACTGCCTCTCGAATAAGAGAGTCGCTTTCACGCTGGACAAAGGTCTTGATGGCCAAACGTTTTTGCGGCGCCGTTGCGATAACGGAGAAATCTCGAATGCCTTCCAAAGACATCGACAAAGTGCGAGGAATCGGAGTTGCCGTCAGCGTCAGAATGTCGACTTCCGAACGAAGAGATTTGAGCTGTTCCTTCTGGCGAACACCGAAGCGGTGTTCTTCGTCGATGACGACAAGGCCGAGATCTTTAAATTGGACTTTATCGGAAAGCAGTTTGTGCGTACCGACGACGATGTCGATCGTGCCGTTTTTGATACCTTCGATCGATGCGTTCACTTCCTTTGAAGAGCGGAATCGGGAAAGTTCGGCAATTCTCACCGGCCAGTTGGCAAAACGATCGCGGAAGGTTTGAGCATGCTGTTCGGCAAGCAGCGTTGTCGGGCAAAGAACTGCGACTTGTTTTCCGCCCATGACAGCCATAAACGCAGCGCGAAGAGCAACTTCGGTCTTACCGAAGCCGACGTCGCCGCAGACCAAGCGGTCCATCGGTTTGTCCGAGATCATGTCGCGGTAAACGGCGTTAATGGCGGCGAGCTGGTCTTCCGTTTCTTCAAAAGCAAAGGCTTCGGAGAACGCTTCGTAATCAGCCAAACTGAATTTGAAAGCGTAGCCTTTTCGGGATTGACGCAGGGCATAAATGTTCAAGAGTTCGGCAGCCGTATCCCTCACTTGGAGAGCCGCTTTCTTGCGAGCCTTCTCCCAATCGCCTTTGCCCAAGGAGTGCAGAGGTGCGGTTTCCGGATCAGCACCGGAATATCGAGAGATCAAATGTAGCTGAGCAACCGGAACGTAAAGTTTGGCTTCTTTGGCGTAGTCAATCTGCAGGAATTCTGCTTCACCGTCCGGCGTGCTCATTGAAGTCAGACCGCGATAGCGGCCGACACCGTGATCCAAATGCACGACCGGGTCTCCGACTTTAAGTTCGGAGAGGTCGCGAATCATCATCTCGATGTTGCTTTCGCGCTCTGTTCTGCGGCGCCGGCGTCTGACCGGACGATCGGAGTTCGAATAAAGTTCTGTTTCCGTCAGAATGGAAATCGGCGGATTCTCTAGTTCCATTCCGTCGTAGAGCGGACCGTAGCAAAGCGCAAAGTTGTCTCTGCTTTCTAAAAACTTCTCAAATCCCGGTACCAACGGCGCTTTAAGGCCGTTCTCTTTGAAGACGTCTGAGATGGTTTCCAGACGGCCGGCTGAGTTTGCCATGACCAAGAGTTTGCGGCCGCGGGCTGAGCAAAGATCCTTGTACGCCTTCAATCCCTCGAGAGGATCATCCTTTCTGCGTTCAATGGCGACAGACGGGAAATTGGGCGTCGCTGTTTCTTTATCGGTGAGCGAGAGGCGCGCGTACTGTCCGGCAAATTCAAAGAACTGCGGAGCACTGAGATAAAGGCGCTTGAAATCCAAAATCGGACGTTCGCCGTCCGCGCGAAGGAACTTGGCACGCTGTTCGGTTTCTTTATCGAAATGCTCGATGGCGCTGTTGACGTCCCCGAGAAGGATCAGCGAAGCATCTGAGCCGATGTAATCGAAGAGGGTTTCCGTTTCGTCAAAGAAAAGCGGCAAGTAGTTTTCGACACCGGGTGCCGCGATGCCGTTTTCGATGTCCTTGTAAAGTGTGACTTTGCTCGGATCTCCTTCAAAGGTTTCACGCCAGCGGGAGCAGAAGGCAGACCTAGCTTCCTTGTCCATCGGAAATTCATGGGCCGGAAGCAGGCGGATTTCGTCAACTTTTTCTACCGATCGTTGATTGTCCGGATCAAAGACTCGGATCTCGTCGAGTTCGTCATCAAAGAAATCCAGACGATAAGGCTTGGCCGAGCCCATCGGGAAGAGGTCAAGCAGTCCGCCGCGACTGGCAAATTCGCCGGGTGCGACCACTTGAGAGACATGTTCATAGCCTCTCGCAACTAATTCGGCGCGAAGATCGGTCGGATCAATGCGGTCGCCCTTGCGGAAGAAGAAGGTTGTCGAGCCGATATAGTTTCTCGGTGCCAAGCGCTGTGTTGCAGTACTTGCAGAAACGATTAAGACGTCAACCGGGTCCTGGCGCTTTTGACGGTTTAAAAGAAGATACAGCGTCTGAAGGCGTTCGCCGACAAGATCGGCGTGAGGACTCAGTACGTCATAAGGCAAGGTTTCCC
>URYO01000170.1 GCA_900552195.1 uncultured Sutterella sp.
TTCACCGCCTTTGGCACGAACAAAACCGACCGAATTGATTTCGTTCGGTAAAATGAAAAGAATTGTTTTATTACAAATAGAAAAACATGGCAGTAATTTTGGTTGTTGACGACGAAATCGGAATTCGGGAACTTCTTTCTGAAATCCTTTCCGATGAGGGCTACGGAGTTCTTTTGGCAGAGAATGCAAGTGCGGCAAGATCTGCAATGACACAGCACCCGGATTTGGTTCTGCTTGATATTTGGATGCCGGACAATGACGGTGTCTCTCTTCTTAAGGAGTGGAATGCGACCGGCCAGCTTAATGTTCCGGTGATTATGATGAGCGGCCACGCTACGCTGGATACGGCTGTAGAGGCAACGAAATTCGGCGCTGTAGATTTTCTGGAAAAGCCGATTGCTCTGTCCCGACTGATCAGCTCGGTGAAAGAGGCGCTGGCTAAAAGCCCTAAAGAACCCAAGATCGGAGCTGCTGCTCGTCCGCAATACACCCGAGCCGAACCGGCACCGATCCGCACCGGCGTCCAGGCGCCTATTCCGGCAGCTCCTGCCCCGGTTCAGTCGCAGGACAAATCGGGCAGTGCGCCAGTTTCCCAGCTTCTTGATCAGGTGGATTTTTGCGCCCCGCTCAGAGAGGCAAGAGACCAATTCGAACGCATTTATTTCTTGAACCTCTTAAAACGCGAAAATAATAGTATTACGCGGGTGGCCAGTTTCGCAGGACTGGAGAGAACGCATCTGTATCGCAAGCTAAAGCAGTTAGGAATCGAAGTCGGCAAGATCGGCAAAGCAAAAGAGTAATCCTTTGCTTTGAGTAATTAAGGAGGAGAAATGCGGATTCTGATCATCGGAGCGGGAAAAGTCGGCTCCTCCGTCGCCGGCAATCTGGTGTCCGAGTCCAACGACATCACGATCGTGGACACCAATAAGGCTAAGATTGCCGAAATTCAAAGTAATTATGACTTACAGGGCATTGTCGGAGACGCGACTTCTCCTTCTGTTCTCGCAGACGCCGGCGCCGTAGACGCCGACATGATCATTGCGGTCACCGCAAATGATGAAACTAATCTGGCTGTAACGCTGATTGCCGAACAGCTTTTCAACGTTCCGTCCCGCATTGCCCGAGTCCGCAATGATGAGCTCAGAGAGTATCCGGCGCTTCTGTCGACCTCCGGTTTCCGTGCCACTTCGGTTATTTGGCCGGAGGAAGCAATTACTAACTACATTGTTCAGCTGATTACGTATCCTGAGGCGCTTCAGGTTATTGAGTTCTCCGACGGCGACGTCGTGCTGATGTCGGTAAAGATCGTGAGTTCCTCAAAAATGTGCGGACGTCCTGTTAGTGCACTTCAGGACGAACTGCCGAGGGTCAAGGTTCAAATCGTTTCCATTTATCGTCAGAAGTACCGGCTGGATGATATCGACGGGAAGACGGTTCTTGAGGCCGGAGACGAAATTTTCTTCCTTACGACGAAGGCCTGTGCACACGCCGTTGTGAAAGCATTCCGAGTAAAAACGCGGCGTTCGGACCGCGTCATGATTGTTGGCGGCGGCAGCTTAGGGCTGCAGCTTGCCAAAGCGCTGGATCAGGTCGAGACCGTTTCAGGAGATGCTTACAACGTCAAGATTATTGAGTCGGATATTTCCCGCTGTCAGTTTTTATCTCAGAACCTTTCCAGCTCCGTTCTTGTGCTGCACGGCGACATGACTGACGAGAGCCTGTTTATCGACGAAGGTATTGCCAACACAGACCTTTTTGTCGCGGTCAGCAACGATGATGAAGACAATATTATGAGTTGTCTGCTGGCGAAGAAACTCGGGGCTCACCGCGCGATTACGCTGATTAACCGCACGGACTATATCGATTTGGTTGAAGGGACCAGTATTGATATTGCTTTCTCTCCGACGGAAGCAACGCTGTCGGATCTGCTGCGGCATATCCGTCAGGGCGACGTGTTGTCGGCCCATACGCTGCGCAGAGGAGGCGCAGAGGTGATGGAAATCGTCGCTCACGGCTCTGCTAAAAACTCAAAAGTTATCGGACGGCCGGTGGACAAGATCGCTATGCCTCAGGGGACGGCGATCGGATGCATTCTGCGAACGGTCGCCGGCGTTCAGGAAGTATTTATGGCGAACGAAGTACCGGAAGTGCTCGACGGAGACCAAGTGATTGTCTTTATGGGCAACAAGCGCCAAATTTCCGAAGTGGAAAAACTGTTCGCGCCTTCCGTAGGATTCTTCTAAGATGCAGCTGCTGCCGCCAGTCCTTCGCCTGATGCTGCTCCCCGTACTTAATGTTCTGGGACCGATCATCATCGGCTTTTCTCTGTCGATGCTGATTCCGCTGGCATTGTCTTTATGGAAGAAGGACGGAGCCTCTGCCGGTTTTGAAATTGCTTTCTGCATTACGTTTTTCACCGGGCTGCTGATGTGGCTTCTGACACGGCGCTACAAGCGAGAGCTGATTCCTCGGGACGGCTTTCTTTTGGTTACGATGGCCTGGGTTCTTTTGGCTTTAGCCGCAACGATCCCCCTTTACGTCAATATCGAAGGCATTTCCTTTGTGCATGCGTTTTTTGAGGCGACTTCCGGTATTACGACGACCTGCGGCACCATTCTCTCAGGGCTGGACAGACTGCCGCTCAGCGTGAATTTTTGGCGGTGCTTTCTTGCATGGATGGGCGGTATCGGAATTCTGGTGATGGCGGTAGCCGTGCTCCCTCTGTTGGGCGTCGGCGGCTCGCAGATTTTCCGGGCGGAAAGCTCCGGTCCGATGAAGGAAGGTCGGCTTACGCCTCGAATTGCCGATACGGCGAAGGCTTTCTACAACATTTATTTGGCGATCTCCGTGGCATGCGCCGTCTGCTATCACTTTGCAGGGATGGATTGGGACGATGCCATCATGCACACCTTTACCACGGTCTCTTTAGGCGGCTACTCCAGCCATGACGCGGGCTTTGCCTATTGGCCGGGCAGAGCTGTGGACTGGGTCTGTGCATTTTTGAATGTTTGCTCAAATCCTAAGAATTTTAAAATGGAGAGGTTTACAGAAGCATGAAAACGGATACCG
>URYO01000171.1 GCA_900552195.1 uncultured Sutterella sp.
CGTTGGTCAAACCTTCGAGCGCCAAAGCCTCTGCATAAAGACCTTCGGACGGAATAAACATAATGGCAAAATCTGTAGTCTCCGGCACATTGATGTACTCGGCAATGGATTTCCCTTCGTTTCTAAAACGCGTTCTTAATTTCGAACGAGCTTCAGCAACACCTTCTCGGTCGCCTTCGTCTGCCGCTTGCAATAGTCTCTGATAGTCCTCAACCGGGAACTTCGCATCAATCGGCAGCAAGCAGGTTCTTCCGTTTAGGCCCGGAAGTTTGACGGCGAATTCAACCACCATCTTCGGCTTTGAGGGAACCGGATGAGCATTTTTAACGTACTGGCTTTCCGTGAAATATTCTTTCAGCAGCGCTTCAAGTTGGACTTCACCGAGCATGCCTCTGCTCTTGACGTTGACGAAGACGCGCTTAAGGCCGCCGACTTCTTCGGCGAGCTCTTTCATTTGACCTAAGCCTTCATAAACACGGTTTAACTGCTGCGTCACCTGCGAGAAGCTTTCTCCGACTTTGCTTGTCAGCGTGTTTTGAAGCTTTTCCTCCACGGTCTCTCGAATCTTCTCTAACTTAGCCTCATTATCTTTATTGAGTGCCTTCAAATCGTCATCGATCTGTTTGCGCAGTTCATTAAGCGAAGTATTTAACGTCGAAGACAGCGTCTCGAAGCGCTGGTTTACGCCGCGAATCTGTTCGTCATTACGGGTGAGCGACTGATTCAGCGTATCTTGAACAGCTTTCAAATTTGCAAAAATTTCTCCGCGAAGTGTCTTAGAGAGTTCTTCAAAACGCCCATTGAGACTCTTAATCTGCTCGTCATTACGAATCAGAGATTGATTCAATGTGCTTTGAACCACTTTCCCGCTTTCAGCGATCTCTTCTCGAATGTTTTTGGAAAGCTCCTCAAATCGCTTGTTCACGGAACTGATCTGTTCATCATTGCGGGTCAGAGACTGGTTAAGCGTGTCCTGCACAGCTTTGAGACTTGCAAAGGTTTCGCTTCGGATTCCGGCCGAAACCTCCTGAAAGGAGCGTTCCAGCGTGCGTTCCGTCTCGATGAAATTCGGCTTCATCCGATCAGCAATCAGATCTTTACTCTGAGTCACCGCGGCACCTAAATCTTCGCGCCAAGCCATACGAGCTTGTGCAATCGTCTGAAGCGTATTGGCACTGATGCTTCTTAATCTGATCAGACAGTAAATAATGCCAATCGCTAAGAAAATCAGCAGAAAAAATGCCATGAAGCCAAGGATAAAAATTTCGGAAGGGATACCGCTGGCGGCAGAGACTCTAGTCAGCCAATCGTTCATTTTATTTTTAGTGTTTATTCAAAAAGGAACAGAATAAACCAATCTTTTTCTGAGCGGTTTTGCCTTTCGGGCTGAAATCCGTCAGCTGCAAAACACCTCCGAAAGTATTAAGTGACAACGAGTAAGCAGTAACACTTATAATGACGGCCTTAAGCGGCCTAACGGCCTCCTTTATTCATTTCAAAAGGTATTTTTATGACTCTAACCGCTTGGATTGCGATCGCTGTAATCCTGGTCACGGTTTACTGCCTGATTAAGCGTTATGAAACACGCTTGGTGCTGTTTACCGCCGGCCTTTTCCTCTGCTGCATTGCCATGAAACCGATGGCAGCGCTTGATCAATTTGCTAAAAGCATGGCAAACGCTTCGCTCATCATGGCGATCTGCTCGTCCATGGGTTTTGCCTATGTAGTAACGACCACAGGATGCGATAAAAATTTAGTCAAATTCTTAGCCGCCCCCCTCAATAAACTGGGCATTCTTCTAATCCCCGCCACCACCATCATCACAAGCTTCATCAACGTTGCCATTCCGTCTGCATCCGGCTGTGCCGCTGCCGTGGGTGCAACCTTCATCCCAGTGATGATCCGCGCAGGCATCCGTCCGGCCGCTGCCGGCGCCGCTGTCCTGATGGGCACTTTCGGCTCCAACATTTCTCCGGGAACAAGCCACAACAGTGTTGTTGCCAAAATTGCCAATATGGACATGATGGACCTCATCAGCCTGCACACACCCTACTCCATAGCAATGGTCTTAATCGGGGCTGTCGGCCTGACAATCGTCTGTCTGATTCTCAGAGACAACAAACCAACTGCTAAAGAACTTGAAGACTACTACACCTCAGCAGACCACAGCGGCGGCATTGAACGCATCAATCCGCTCAAAGCCATTGCACCTTTGGTCCCTCTCGTCATTCTTCTGCTCGGTAACTCTTACGTTCCGGTCATAAAGATGGGCGTGGCCCAGGCCATGGTCATCGGTGCCATTTTCGCATTGATTGTTTCTTGGGTGAATCCTCAGCAGTTCACCAAGGACTTCTTCAAAGGTATGGGCGAAGGCTACGGCTCCGTCATGGGTATCATCATCACAGCCGGTGTTTTTGCCGCAGGTTTAAAAGCCACCGGGTTAATCGATGCCTTCGTCGAAGTTTTAAAGAGCTCCAACGAGATCGCCCGCTGGGGCGGGTCTTTCGGTCCGTTCATCATGGCAGCCATTACCGGTTCCGGCGATGCAGCAACTTTTGCCTTCAATGAAGCAGTCACCCCGCATGCCGCCTCTTTTGGTATGCCGATTCCAAACCTCGGCGCAATGGCCCTTATCTCAGGCCAGATGGGCCGTACGATGTCCCCCATTGCCGGTGTTGTCATTGTGCTTTCCGGTTTGGCTATGGTACCCCCGATCCAATTGGTAAAACGCACGGCGATTCCTTTGATTGTCGGTGTCGTCGTTTTGGCCCTGACCATCGTCTAAGGACTTCTTTGATCTCTCGAAGCACCTCGCAAATCGCGAGGTGTTTCTGTATATACATTCTCGACTTATTTATCAACTTTCGTTTGAGCTATGTAAAAAAGACTACCAATCAATCGAATTCACTCATGAATTGCTCACATTTTTATCTTCAAGTAAAGAGAAATATTTTTACCTTTGAGCTCGAGTTGAAAGAGAAAAAGGCAAGCCGGGATGCGATTATTTCTTTCGCAGAAAACTACTCCATCAAACCG
>URYO01000172.1 GCA_900552195.1 uncultured Sutterella sp.
AGGTGATAAACAGGTAATAACATCAAAAGTAACTGTCCTTCTTGATTATTTATTTTTATGCCTTTGAAGAGCTGACTTTTACTAGCGTCGTAACCTTAATGGAAGGTGAAAAATTTTTCTTCCTTAAGATAAGAGACAATTGAGCTAATGAGCTTCATTCTTTTCACAATTGAAGTCAGGGTTACCGCTCAATTCATTAAAAGCGTTTTATGAGGCTCGAAAGACAGGGCAGAATGATTCTCGGCGCTTTACATAAAAATCGAGCAGGCATCCAATCGGATAACCTGCTCAACGATGTCTTGTGGTGGAGGCGGCGAGAATCGAACTCGCGTCCAGAAGCTATCAATACCAGCCTCTACGTGCGTAGCTAATTCACTTAGTTCTTACCGGCAACCCTGCAAACTAGCGATGCCAGTTGCCGGCCAGTTGCTAAGTTTCGCTCCCGCAGTCACAACTCCTGCAGGAACTAGCTCCTATGATATGTCGCTGCCGTCCATTGCGGGACCCGGCCTAGAAGCGAACCGGTCGCAGCGTCTCACCGGAAATTAAGCGGCGAGAGCGAAACGCTCATCGTTGGCGTTTATATTTTTGTAAGCGGTTTAGCGAGGAACTCACACCTCGGCACGCGTCCAAATATCTCATGGCCCCTGTCGAAACCAGGTCGCCCCCACGAGGATTGGTAATTTTATTAAAGACCGTCCTCCCAGTCAAGATTAATCTTGCAGACCCAAGGCAACACCTGGCACAACTTGATCGCCGCGCTGAGTCTCGGATGTCGAAATAAACAGTCGATCCGCAGCGACTTTTTCTTTCTGAATCAAGTAGTTCCTTACGGCTGCAGCTCGGCGGTCGGCCAACTGCTTCAGATCGGCAGTGGCTACACGCTGGTTCTTCATGAGGAAGGCTTTCATCTGCTCAATATCGGCATTCTTTGGTCTGTTCGGCGCAGTCGATTCGCTGTAGAGCTGTTTAATCGCCTTATCGATTTGTGCAGCCGTCAAAACCTTCGCATTCGTCGCGGAAGTTGTGTCGCGATAAATGGCATAACGCATATCTCGCATCAGCAGTTGTTCTTTCAAACCTTCGCCGTCTTCCTTTTCAGAAGCCATACCGATGATTTGAATCTTGATGCCCGGACGATCCTGCATAGCTTTCGCCACGATGTTGAGGGCCTTGATCGTCTTTTCATCTAAACGAGCGCTGCCGCTGGCAAACTGCAGGTTGTTCAAATCCATGTCTTCGCCGCCGAACATCGAGCCGATAAGTGCGAACGGAGCAGTAACGGCTTTACTGATCAGGTTTACAATGACTTTGACAATAATGCCGCCGACCGAGAATTCGGGATCATCTAAGGAGCCCGAGACCGGAATATTCAAATCGATCTGTCCCTGACGATCCTGCAGAAGAGAAACCGCCAAGCCGACCGGTAAAGCGTCCTTCGCATCAGGAACCTGCGAACCGAATTCAAGTTTATTGATCACAAGTGCATTTTCGCTGGTGAGTTTATCTTGATTGATGTCAAAGGCGCCCTTGTAAGTTAACAGACCTTTTTCAATCGGATGACCGGTGAATTTAGCCGAGAACGGAGAGAAGGCCGGCAGCGACAGTGAGGTCACTTCGCCTTTCATCGCGAGTTTGAGCTTCGATTCAAACGGATTGATCGTGCCGGAAATATTCATCGGCGTGCCGTTCAACAGACCCTTCACATCCACGGTGGCATTGCCTTTGGTCGTCGTGGAGTAATTGCTCAAAGAGCCAGCAAGGTTGGAGGCATTGAGCTTGAAAGTAGGCTCAATACTGTTGTCCGTGTAGCGTACACGGCCGTCTGTCAGCGTGATCTTTCCGACATTGATGGCCGGAGCAGAAGATGAGCCGGAACTTGCCTGAGCTTTAGGCTGGGGCTTAGAAGCGGCCGGCTTGTCCGTCGTAGCTGCAGGCGCCGGAGCGTTGCTCGGAGTGCCTAAGGACGCCAAGTTAATGCTTCCGTTTTTGTTCATGACGACATTCACGTTAGGCGACGTAAGCGCAATGGTGCCAAGTGAAATTTGCAGTGGAGAAAGTCCCGAAACACTAATACCGCCAACGGCAAGATTCTTAAGCGAAACAGCTGCTGCGCCTTGTTTGTCTGTCACGTTCAGCGATGCAACATCTGCATTGCCGGTGTAAGAGAAGGAAACGTCTTTGGCTAGATTTAGCTTGAGTTCACTCTTGTTGCTGAACGTACCTTGCGTGACGTGGGCGCTGGAATACTGAGAAATATACGGAGTCAGATCAGCAATGGATAATCCGCTGCTCTGCAGATTCAGATCCATGCTGAAGGGTGTGATAACTATCCCGCCGTTTGCTTGGATATGACCGCCGATAGCGCCGACGGAGGCATCGATAGAAGTCCGAGTGCCGTTTTTACCGTTAATCGGGGCGAGCGAGACATTAACGTTCGTAACCGGACGTTTGAAATTATTGGTGGTATCCGTGAAGTTGATCATTCCGTTGCGGACGCTGACCTTATCAATGTTCCAGGTCCAATCGTTCGGCGTCTTCTTTTCGTCTTCTGGAAGGGTTGCTTTTTCCTTAGCTTCCTTCGCGTCTTGTTTAGCCTGGGCCTTTTGTTCCTTAACGATATGCGTCAGCAGTTGGACCAAATTCAGGCTGTCTTTGTCTCTAATAACAACAACTGAAGGATTATGAATCTGGATTTCTCCAATATCCAGATTCTGGCGGAAGAAAGCAAACTCTTTCAAGTTTGCATCGATCTCTTTGACGCCGATGATTTGATAGGCTTTACCGAGCTCGTCTTCGAGGCCCACGTCTTTCATCTTGACGGTGCCTTTTAGACGCAGATAAGCGTTCTCTTCGCCTTGTTTTTTCTCAAAGTCCAGGTTGAAGGCACAGTCCATCGTGCCCTTGGTCACTTTGACCTTCAGAGGAATCGGATTCAAGGAAGCAGAATACTCACTGTCTAAACCGGCGAC
>URYO01000173.1 GCA_900552195.1 uncultured Sutterella sp.
GGGATCAAGCCGAATGTTCCATGCTCCGGCGACTTTGCGGAGCGAAATCCGGAACGTTTTAAACCGTCCTCGCCTGGGGTAATACATGAGCCGCAGAGACCTCAATCCAATCAGGATTAAACAACTGCTCTTTTAAAAACGTACTGGAGTTCCTCCTCGTTCATTGCTCTATTTCAATCCACATTATGGCTGTCAAAAATCTCTTGAAATACCATCAAATTTCATCAAGAAAAAAATCTATACCATCAAAAATACTATTGAAATAGGCTTGCTTAGGTTTAAAGAATACTGAAAGAAAGTGAAAGCTTCTACAAGCGAAAAAACGCTTTTTTGTTGATTTTAGATATAAAAACGGGATGACTTCTGAGTCATCCCGAATGCTTAAGAAATAGCTAGAAATTCAATATTTTTATTCCCACTCGATCGTTGCGGGGGGTTTGCCAGATACATCATAAACGACGCGGTTAATACCCTTAACCTCGTTGATGATGCGGTTGGAAACCTTGCCAAGAAGATCGTATGGCAGATGAGCCCATTTAGCGGTCATAAAGTCGCTGGTCTGAACAGCTCTCAAGCTGACAACCCAGTCGTATGTTCTACCGTCGCCCATCACACCGACGCTCTTAACCGGCAGGAAGACAACGAAAGCCTGGCTGACTTTGTCATACCAACCTGCATTGCGAAGTTCTTCAATGAAGATCGCATCAGCTTCTCTCAGAAGATCGGCGTATTCGCGTTTAATAGCGCCGAGAATACGAACGCCGAGGCCGGGGCCAGGAAAAGGATGACGATAAACCATTTCGGCAGGCAGTCCCAGTGCGATACCGAGTTCACGAACTTCGTCTTTGAAGAGTTCGCGAAGCGGTTCGAGAAGCTTCAGATGAAGTGTATCGGGCAAACCGCCGACATTATGGTGGGACTTAATGGTTTGGGCTTTCTTGGTCTTGGCGCCGTTGGATTCAATGACGTCAGGATAAATGGTGCCCTGTGCGAGCCACTTAGCATTCTGCAGTTTTTCAGCTTCTTCCTGGAAGACTTCGACAAACAGACGACCGATGATCTTACGTTTGGCTTCAGGATCGGTAACACCGGATAACGCATCCATGAACCGGTCGGAAGCATCAACCACAATCAGCTTCATACCCATATTGTCACGGAAAGTCTGAGCGACCTGTTCTCTTTCGTGAAGACGAAGCAGTCCGTTGTCTACGAAAACGCAGGTCAGCTGATCGCCGATCGCGCGATGAATCAAAGCCGCCGTAACGGAAGAATCGACGCCGCCGGAAAGACCGAGAATAACTTCATCTTTTCCAACCTGATGACGAATTTTTTCAACGGCTTCCTGAGCGAAGTTGCCCATGACCCAGTCGGGAGTGGCCTTGCAGATCTTAAGAACAAAGGTCTCAAGGATTTCACGGCCCTTCTCGGTATGCGTAACTTCGGGATGGAACTGGACAGCGTAAAAGCCTCTTTCCTCGTCAGCCATACCGGCGATGGGGCAAGTCGGAGTCGAGCACATCAGTTTGAAGCCGGGAGGCATTTCAGTGACTTTGTCGCCGTGGCTCATCCAAACCTTCAGGTAGCTCTTGCCGTCTTTATCAGTAAAGTCGGAGATGTTCTTCAAAAGTTTTGTGTGGCCGTGCTCACGAACTTCTGCGTAGCCGAACTCACGCTGAGCGCCGCTTTCAACTTTGCCGCCGAGCTGCTCAGCCATTGTCTGCATGCCGTAGCAAATGCCTAAAACCGGAACGCCGATTTCAAAAACGGCCTTCGGAGCGCGGTCCGTGGATTCTTCATAAGCGCTCATGTGAGAGCCGGAAAGGACGATGCCGCTCGGCTTGAATTCTTTAATAAATCCATCCGATACGTCGCAGGAGTGGACTTCGCAGTAAACGTGAGCTTCACGAATACGGCGCGCAATCAATTGCGTGACTTGGCTTCCGAAGTCAAGAATTAAAATTCGATCGTGGTTCATCTTCGCTAAATATCAATTAAAAACAAAAGTCGGCCCGAGTCTATAAAACTCGAGTCGACCCTTGCCCGTCATATTAATCTGAAATTTCAGACATGTAGGAAAATTAATGTTCCAGTCTGTAGTTCGGAGCTTCCTTCGTGATCTTCACATCGTGAACATGAGATTCACGCCAGCCGGCAGATGTGATTTCAACAAAGCAGGCCTTGTTGCGCATCTCATCAATCGTACGGCAGCCGCAGTAGCCCATAGAAGAACGCAGACCGCCGCACATCTGATAGATGATGGCAAGAACGCTTCCTTTGTAGGGGACCATACCTTCGATGCCTTCCGGAACAAACTTATCAACGTTGCCGTTGTTGTTGTCCTGGAAGTAACGGTCGGCAGAACCTTTATTCATGGCGCCGAGAGAACCCATACCGCGGTAGCTCTTGTAAGAGCGGCCCTGGTAAAGAATGATTTCGCCCGGAGCTTCGTCGGTACCTGCAAACATGCCGCCCATCATGACGGTATTGGCGCCGGCTGCGATGGCTTTTGCGACGTCGCCGGAAAAACGGATACCGCCGTCAGCGATCAGAGGAACACCGGAGCCCTGAAGAGCTTCGGCAACGTTGGAAACAGCTGTAATCTGCGGAACACCGACACCGGCAACAACGCGAGTCGTACAAATGGAACCCGGGCCGATCCCGACTTTAACAGCGTCTGCACCGTTTTCAACGAGGGCCAGGGCAGCAGCGGCAGTAGCAATGTTTCCGCCGATAACCTGAACCTGAGGATAGTGCTGCTTAACCCATTTGACGCGGTCAAGCACGCCCTGAGAATGGCCATGGGCTGTGTCAACAACCAAGACGTCGACACCGGCATTATACCCAGCAGTATCACGGCTATCGTAAAGGCACTTTCGTCAGTCCGGACAACCCTGCCAACGAATCCACC
>URYO01000174.1 GCA_900552195.1 uncultured Sutterella sp.
GTTAGTTTCGAGATCCCAGCCATTTGAGCCGCAAACTTTTCGTTGATCCCGACAATTTTTTGGGTGAGTTTTTCTTCGAGCTCTTTGGGATCGTCAATTCGACAGACTTTCGCCTTCAGCGGAGAAAAAATCGCTGAATGTTCGGAACTCGTGACCTTAACTTTATAACCACAGGTCGGATAGAGGCCCTCATTTAAAGCCTCGGCTGTTTTGCGTGTTCGTTCATCAACGTCTGCAATGATTTGAACGTCTTCCGGCTTCGGACAGACCCCGTAGGTAAAAGGAGCGCGACTGCGATTGAGTTTCCACGTGGCTTTGACAAGATAAAAACCGCGAGATGTGAGCAATCCAGGAGCAACGGGCCAAGCCGGCCACTTCTTATCTGACCAACCGTGCAGTTTTTCTGCAGATTGAGTCGGAGAACGCACACCGTGGCGTGAGACTACAACGACATTGAGAAGCTCTTCTGTATGGGGAATCGCTTGCAAAACGTCGGAGGGAGTTTCTGCATGCGCATTGGATAAAAGAACCGCAGCAGAAAGTAGGCACAAAGAAACGCAGATTTTTGCTTTCATTCAGATTCTCAACGTTGAGTCTTGATTATCCGAATATATAGGTTGCCAGACCGAGGAAGATTAAAAAACCGCCTGAATCGGTAATAAATGTCAGGAGTACCGATCCGCCCATGGCCGGATCTCGGCCGAGTTTCTTAAGCGTAATCGGAACGAGGATAGCCACAATCGCGCCCATGAGCATATTCAGCATCATGGCCAAGAGCATGGTAAAGCCGAGCTTCATGCCGTCCGGAGAATCGTAGTAGAGCCCCCAGGTAAAGAGACCGGCAATAATGCCCCAAATAAAACCATTGACCAAAGCCACCAAAACTTCTTTTTTCACCACATCGCTTTGGTTAGCTTCGGTAATCTGACCGGTCGCCAAAGAACGAACCAGCAGCGTAAGCGTCTGGTTGCCGGAGTTGCCGGCGATACCTGCGACAATCGGCATTAAGGCTGCCAATGCAACAACCTTTTCAATCGTTCCGTCAAAGGCGGAAATCACGCGGGAAGCAAAGAAGGCCGTAAAGAGGTTCACTCCGAGCCAAACCCAGCGGGCTTTCGCAGATGACCAAACTGAATCGAAAATATCCTGATCGTCATCCAAACCGACCGCACCGTAAGCCTCTTCATCGCTTTCTTCACGGATCACGTCCACCACTTCGTTCACGGTGAGACGTCCTACCAGACGGCCTGCTTCGTCAACAACCGGAGCGCTCACCAGGTCGTAACGTTCGAAGGCCTGAGCTGCGTCACTGACGTCTTCAAGCGGAGACAGCCGCAGGACTTCCGTCAGCATGACATCTTTAACAGCGTCTTCCGGATAATGCGTCAGAATGCGGTCAACCGGCAAAGTACCCATGAGGCGCTCTTCTCGGTCAATCACGAATACCTGGTCGGTATGGTCAGGGAGCTTCTTTAACCGGCGAAGGTAACGAAGCACGATATCGAGTGTGACTTCCTGACGGATTGATACGATTTCGAAGTCCATACGGGCACCGACCGTATCTTCCGGATAGCTCATGGCCGCGCGCAGCTGAGCCCTTTCTTCGTGTGACAGACCTTCCTGAACTTCCGCCACGACGTCAGGCGGCAAGTCTTCGACCAAGTCAGCGATTTCGTCGGTGTCCAGGCTTTCGACAGCGTCCACCAATTCGTCGCGGTTCATGGCGTCAATCAGGGTTTCACGAACACCTTCATTGACTTCAACCAAAATCTCGCCGTCGCGTCCGGAGCGCACGCAGTCCCACACGATGAGACGTTCATCGAGCGGAAGAGCTTCCAGGATGTAGGCAATATCGGCAGGATGAAGTTCCGACAGCGTGTCGCGAAGCTCTTTTTTGATCTCTTCGCCGACCTTTAGATCCTTGCGATCGGCCGCATCTTCCCCTTCGTCGAGCAGCTGCTGTACAAGCGCCAGACCCCGGGCTGCTGCCTCAGGGTCTCTTACTGCGACGTCATAGTCAGGGTCGTGAAGCTGAGAAGAAGGATTGTTTGTGCTCAAGGTTACACCTGTCGGTTTGCTTCCTTATTTTGCACTTTTATCCAGAGTTTCGCGAAGTTTTGCGTAAACGTCTTGGGTACCCGGACGATGGCCCATCCAAATTTCGTAGGAATCGGCCGCCTGTTCAACCAGCATCCCGAGACCGTCGGAAGCGTGTCTTGCGCCGCCCTGTTTAGCCAGTTCCATGAACGGTGTGGGCTTAGCGGCGTAGACCAAGTCGTAGGCGAGTTCGCATCCGTCAAATGCGAACGGAGAAACCAAAGGAGCTTTATTCTGCAGGCTTGTCGGCGTGGCATTCACAATCAGGTCATAAGACTCGGAACCGGTCTCATCATAAAGGATGCTCTGAATCCCAAACTCGTCGCAGAGTTCCTGAGCACGAGCAACAGAACGGTTAGCCACGGTCACAGTCTTGGGCATGCGTTCCATCAGGGCCGGGAGAATACCGCGAACACCGCCGCCGGCGCCGAGGATAAGAATCTTTTTGTGTTCTACAAAGAACTTCAGACGCTCTTCCAAATCACGGATGAAACCGGTACCGTCTGTGTTTTCGCCAAGGATCTTGTTGTTTTGGAAAGTGAGCGTATTCACAGCGCGTGACTGACGAGCCTGAGAGGAACACTTTGTAGAGCAGCGGAAAGCGTCTAACTTGAAAGGAATCGTGACATTGAGTCCGTGATAGCCCTCGTCGAGCATTTCGCCGATGGCGCTCTCAAATTCGCCGAGCGGGATTTCAACTTTATCGTAGGAAATCTCGTCGCCGAACTGCTTGGCAAACATTAAATGGATTTCCGGAGAGAGACTATGTCCGATGGGATTACCCATAACTCCTAATTTGGT
>URYO01000175.1 GCA_900552195.1 uncultured Sutterella sp.
GAATAGCACTAAAAAAGTCCCGGCGGCTGACCATGCAGTCAGATTTTCACCAAGGATTAGGTAAGAACACACTAAACAAATCACCGGCACTAAGTACAGGTATAAGGCGGTTCGATCGGGCCCGATAGTTTCCACCGCCATCGTCCACATGCTGTAGCGGGCGGCACAAGCTATAAATCCTAAGAAAATTAAGTTTGACCAGACCTCTGTCTTTAGCAAGATTTCTGAACCAGGGCTAATGGCTAGCCATTGAATATCTAATCAAACCTATACATACTCAGCTTCCTTTGGAGGGTGAGTATGAAAGAGCTGCAGAATTTAATGTCTATCGGAGATGTTGCCAAATCATTTGGCGTTTGTGTTGCAACCGTAAGGCGGTGGTGCAAAAACGGCAAATTCTCGCGAGTCATCAGAACAATCGGAAATCAAAGACGTTTTGATCCTGGTGAAGTTCATGAAATACTTCATCCGAACCTCGACAAAAGGATCATGGTCGGGTATGCAAGAGTCTCAAGCTATGATCAGCGCTCGGACTTGGCAGCCCAAGCCGAAAGACTCAGCCAATACGGATGTCAGCTGGTAATCAAAGACCTCGGAAGCGGGCTCAATTGCAAAAAGCCGGGTCTGAAGCGTTTATTGAGACTGCTTTTACTTCATCGTATCGGCACGTTGGTTCTTACTCACGACGATCGGCTCCTCCGATTCGGTACCGAGCTGATTTATTTCATCGCTAATCTCATGGGCACTCATATAGTCATCCTCGATGAGCCGCAACAGCAGTCTTTCGAAACGGAGCTTGTCAAGGACGTTATTACTCTAATGACTGTCTTCTGCGCCCGTCTCTACGGAAAAAGATCATGGAAAAATAAGGTTAAGGAAAATACGGGTATAAAAAGCCTAAGTTTTCGTTAAAATCTAATTATTACTTTATTTTTTACCCCTAAATGCCTAGCCTTGAACGAACACTCGTGCGTCAGTTTGAGATGCCCGGTGAGACTGACAGAGTTTCACTGGATCGGATGTGTTCGTCATATGGTTTTGTGGCTTCCAAATTCCTCTTTGCCTTTCAAACCAGAGAACTTCGAGGCGAGGTAAGGGACTTCCGCGCTTTTCGAAACAGGCTGGTCGCTGCTCTTGGTAAGAAGCCGGTTGAATTTAATCACAAACTCGCAGACTTGCGAACAAACGGCAAAGCGGCGGAGGCAAGTCTGCTTACTTTACTCCGGGAACTTAAAGAGACGCCAGGGCCTCACCTGCAGGCGCGTCACTGGAAATTGGCTTTGGAAGAAACCTCCAAAATGGCCTTGACGCATTGGAAGAGCGTCATTGCAGAAGCCAAAAGGAAGCTTGCGCATACGTTAAAGCGTTTTAACGATCAGGATCGTCATTACGCGTGCTGGCTGCTTTGCGGCATAAACCGTCAGTTTTTTGAACTGTTAGACGGAAGAATCCCGGTTCCGAATCCCGAAGTATCTTTCGATCGAAACTATTGTCTCAGCTACGATCGGACGCTTTCTCCAAAGACACTTCGATCAATCGCAGGAATTGTCAGGCGGACCGTAAATAGAGTGCGAAGAGAAAGCGTTTGCTATCCGAGAACGAAAGCATTTCACAACCGAATTGACTTTGATACAAGCTGTTATACGGTTCGTTCAACAGAAGATGCTCAATTCCTTGAGCTTATGTCTCTGCAGCCCGGTAAAAGGATTTCCCTTCGGCTTAAAGGCAGAAGCAAAATTCGCGGAACGCTCCAGCTAATACGTGATACTGCCGGTACCTACTCATTAAGAGTGTATGTGCCTCAGGAGTGCGAAGCTCAAAGAAAGACCGGCACCGTCATTGGAATCGATCTCGGCTACACAGAGATGATGGCAACGAGTGAGCAGGAACTTCTTGGGACAGACCTGGGACAGTACTTCTCCGCTATTTCGGACAAACGACGAAAAAACAGCGAAGGCCGAAATCGCATGTACTCGCTCTTTCGTAATCTTCTGAAAAAGTCCGGCAAGGACAAACTCGCTAAGGCAGAGCGGATCCGAAAAAATAACCTCGGCAGAAAGAAGCAGCGGGCCAGATATATCCGCGATATCGGAGTTATTAAGACCATCGTCAACAGAGAGCTGAATCTTCTTTTTACTCGGAGGAAAAACCCGATCAAAGAGATTGTCGTTGAAGACTTAAGCACTCGCATGAAGGTCCATTTCGGCAAGAAGTGGAACCGACGACTGAGTGGCTGGATGCGAGGATACCTACAGGAGAGAATCAGATATAAAGCAAGGAAGTTTGGAATTGAAGTAAACGAAGTCAACCCGGCCTACAGTTCAAGAGAATGCCCTCGGTGTCACTGCACGGACAAAGAGAACCGACAAGGGAATTCATTTAAGTGCTCGCGTTGCGGGTACCACGGACATGCTGACTTGGTTGCTGCGTTAAACATACTCGGCCGTCTAGGGGATAAGGAGATCCGTATAGGAATGCCTCCGTCTCGGGTGAAAGCAGTACTGGATGGTCGTTACGTCGGTTGGAAATCATTAAACCATACCGTTTCCGACAAGACTTCAGGTGTGGCGCGTGTTGTGAACGAATCTCCCCGTTCAGCCTCATCGAAGAGCGAACTGAGAAGCAATGTACAGGTTTGTATAGCTTCCAGATAACGGCGGTATTGCAATGAAAAGAAGTTTCCGGCTTTTCTTGTTATCTCTTCGACAGTGTTCGTATTTAATGAATTTCGGAGGCCTGAAGACTTGAATCGCCAAATCGCGGCAGCTAAAACGGCATACAACCTATGCCGATCAATTTGATGGTTCAAGATATGCAAAAAGCCCGAAATTTGTACTTTCGAGCTTTGGAGAGAAGGTCAAAAACAGTTATTCGGCTTTAGTTTCC
>URYO01000176.1 GCA_900552195.1 uncultured Sutterella sp.
TGGTGTATGGTTTGTGTTGGCTGTGGGTTATTTCATTGCGATGCCTTATCTGTTTGATAATGTAGTGCTGGCTCCTTTTCTGTGCTTATTTGGAAGGAGTTCCCGCAGTTGCTCCCAAAGCTTCCACAAACTTCTTCGCTTTTGACTTTGCTCAGGCATTTACAAATCTCTTAAAAGGACGCTTGCCCGGCTTAGGCCTCAACATTATGGCCATTGCCGGCTTTGCTGTTTATATGGACCGCATCGGCGCCAGCAAAGCACTGGTTAAGCTGTGTGTTAAGCCTCTGAAAGCCATCCGCTCTCCTTATGTCCTGCTGGCTCTGACTTACGTCGTCGGCCAGTTCATCGCATTGTTCGTGAACTCTGCCGTAGGACTCGGCCTTTTGCTGATGGCTTCTATTTATCCGCTGCTGGTTGCTTTGGGCGTTTCCCGCACTTCTGCAGCCGCCGTTATCGCCACAACCTGCTGCTTGGACTTAGGACCGTCCAGCTCCAACGCAATGCGTGCCGCCGACCTCTGCAATATGGACGTTGTGACTTACTTCGTTCAAGGTCAGGGTCCTGTCGCTCTTTGCACGATTGCCTCCGTTGCAATCGGTCATTATTTCGTCCAGCGCTGGTTTGATAAGAGAGAAGGCGCTGCTGCTAATAAGGAAGACGCAAAAGAAAGCGCTCTTGACGTTGACGAGGCTCTTAAAGGTGCCGGCCCCGCTTATTACGCCATTCTTCCGATGCTGCCCTTGGGTCTTCTGATCGGTTTCTCTCCCTTGGTCTACAAAGCCATCAAGCTGAATCTCGTCACTGCGATCATCGTTTCTCTGATTATTGCTTTGGTCGTCGATATCGCCACTCGCCGCGATTTCAAGCAGTGCTGCAAAGATTCTCAGGCGATTTTTGAAGGTATGGGCAAGGTCTTTACCTCTACCGTCAGCTTGATCGTTTGCGCGGAAATGTTTGCTCTTGGTTTAAACAAGATCGGCGGCATCTCCACGATGATTCAGGCAGCTGCTTCTATCCAGAACGCAGGTTTGTTCATCATGCTGATCGTCATGCTCGTCATCATGATTGTTGCTGCGATCGTCACCGGTTCCGGCAACGCAGCCTTCTTTGCTTTCTCTCCGCTTCTTCCTGAAGCTGCGTCCTCCGTCGGAATCCCGACACTAGCTCTTGCCGTTCCGGTTCAGCTCTCTGCCGGTATCGCTCGTACGATGAGCCCGATCGCCGGCGTCATCATTGCGGTTTCCGGTATCACCGGCTTAACACCGATTGCTCTGATTCGCCGCACGATCCCGGTCATGATCATTGCTGTGATCGTATCCGTAACCAGCAGCTTAATCTTCTTATAAAAGGATATTTCTATGGCTTATTTAATCAAAGGTGCTCATGTCTACAACCCGGACGATCTTGGAGTCCAGGATGTTCTGGTGGTTAACGACAAGATTGCCGCAGTTGGTAAAGATCTGACGGTCGTTTTGCCCGAACTGGAAACAGTTGATGCTTCTGGCAAAATCCTGACGCCGGGCTTTATTGACCAGCATATTCACGTCACCGGTGGCGGCGGAGAAGGCGGTCCTCGCAGCCGTACACCTGAGATAGTTCTCAGTGAACTGATTTCCTGCGGTACCACGAGTTTGGTCGGAGTTTCCGGAACCGACAGCGTCACCCGTTCTTTACCGAATCTTTTAGCAAAAGTTCAGGCTCTGACGGACGAAGGCGTAACCGCTTGGATGTACACAAGCAATTACTCTTATCCGCCGACAACCCTCACGGGCTCTGTCAAAAACGACTTGCTGATGGTTCATGAAGTTTTAGGCGTCAAGATTGCATTGGGCGACCATCGTTCATCTTTCCCGACAACGCAGAATGTTCTTGACCTTCTGACTCAGATTCGAGTCGGTGGCATGATTGCCGGAAAGATCGGTGTTCTTCATATTCATCTCGGCAACGTTCCGGGCGCATTTGAGATGTTTGAAGAAATCGTCAATCGCGGTTTCCCGATTCGTCACATTCGTCCGACGCACTGCGCTCGCGATAAGTATGTATTCGGCAAAGCGCTTGAATTTGCGAAGAGAGGCGGCCGTATCGATATTACAACCGGCGGTTCCTGCTGCTTTGAAAGTCCTGCTGACGCAGTGGAAGCAGCTTGGGATGCCGGAATCGAACCGTCCATTATGACGATGAGCTCAGACGGACACGGTTCGGTTCCTCGCTTTAATGAAAAGGGCGAGATGGTCGGTCTTGGCGTCGGAGGCGTTGCCTGCAACCTTCGTGATCTCAAGAAGCTGATTGCAAGAGGTCACGCCGTTGAAAAAGTTCTTTCGCTGCTCACCCGCAACGTAGCTCGCGGCCTGGAAATGAAAGGTAAAGGCGAAGTTGCTGCCGGAAACAGCGCAGACCTGTGTCTCTTCGATGAGAACTGGGAACTTCAGGACGTTTACAGTAAAGGCGTCTTGATGATGAAAGGCAAGGAGCTCCTGCAGAAAGGGACCTTCGAATACTAATCTTCTGATTATGTGACTCAGACCGCACTTCTGTTCATTCGGATGTGCGGTTTGTTATTCTTGGTCGGCAAATTAGAAAAATCTTGAGGAATTCAATGAACGAAAAACAAAAAGAATTCTTGGCCCAAAGCGGCATTAACTTAACTGACGGTCTGGTTTATTTCTCGGAGAACGAAAGACTCTATGAAAAGTACCTTTTTCGTTTTTTAGAAGAGCCGACATTTCCTGAGCTTTTCAAGGCAATTGCAGAAGACAGAAGAGAAGACGCCAGAAGGGCCGCTCATTCTCTGAAGGGGATTACTGCAACTCTGCTTTCTTGGCTACCGCTGCTATTCTGGCTGCTTCTTCTTTCTCTCTTTTCCTTTTGTCTTCCACATTCTCGC
>URYO01000177.1 GCA_900552195.1 uncultured Sutterella sp.
ATAATACTTAGAATGATTTCGTCCGACAACGGAATTAAATATGAAGAAGAATTTTGATGTCACCGGAATGACGTGTTCAGCCTGCTCTAATCGAGTAGAGAAGGCTGTGTCGCACGTACCCGGCGTTGAAGACGTGAACGTCAATCTGCTGAAAAACAGTATGACCGTCGATTACGACGAAACTAAAACCGGCCTGGAGCAGATCATTCAGGCGGTGACGGACGCAGGCTACGGTGCGAGCGAAAAGCAGGCTGCAGGTTCTCCTGCTGCTAAATCCGTCGATCCCACGCTGGCGGCCAAAAAGGAAGCCGCACAGATGAAGACTCGTCTGTACGTTTCGCTCTTTTTTGCGGCCATCCTCATGATGCTGGCAATGGGTCCGATGGCAGGGATGCCGCTTCCGGCAGTCATGTCCGGAACAAAGGGTGCACCGATCAATGCTCTGACACAGTTCCTTTTAGTTCTGCCGGTTGTCTTCGTGAATTTCAAGTATTTCACGGTCGGATTTAAGACGCTCTGGCAAAGATCTCCGAACATGGATTCTCTTGTGGCGATCGGATCTTCGGTCTCCATGCTGTTCGGACTCTTTGCGCTTTACATGATGCTCTATGCATTAGGACAAGGCGACGAGGCAACACTTCATCATTACGCGCACAACTTGTACTTCGATTCTGCCGCGATGATCCTTGCCCTGATCACATTGGGCAAGTACTTCGAATCCAGAGCTAAACATAAGACGACGGACGCCATTTCCCAGTTGATGTCCTTGGTTCCTGATAAAGCTGTCGTTTTAAAGGATGGCAAAGAGACGGAAGTTCCGGTCAGTTCCGTTCAAGTCGGGGACATCGTTGTCTTAAAGACTGGCAGCCGAGTGTCGGTCGATGGAATTGTCGTTAAAGGCTCGGGCGCCTTGGATGAATCTTCTCTTACCGGAGAAAGCATTCCTGTAGATAAAAAGGAAGGAGAAGAACTGTCCGCTTCGACGCTTCTGACGCAAGGCTATATCGAAATGCGGGCCACGAAGGTCGGCGGTGACACAGCCTTAGCCCAGATTATTAAATTGGTGGACGAGGCGACTTCCATTAAGGCGCCGGTCGCCCGCTTAGCAGATAAAGTCAGCGGGATCTTTGTTCCGACAGTCATCAGCATCGCAATCATTGCTGCCATCGTTTGGATGCTGTGCGGATATTCCTGGGAGTTTGCGCTTGAGATTGCTGTTTCCGTACTTGTGATTTCCTGCCCGTGCGCATTAGGTTTGGCGACCCCGACCGCCATTATGGTGGGAACTGGTCGCGGTGCACGAAACGGTATTCTTTTCAGAAGCGCAGAAGCCATCGAATCCTTAGAAAAAGTCGATGCCGTGGTTCTCGATAAGACCGGAACAGTGACTTCCGGCAAACCTTCTCTGACGGACGTCATAGCTTTCGGGAACGTAAAACCTGAAGAACTTCTCACGCTTGTCGCTTCTGTTGAGCAGAAATCCGAACATCCTCTGGCGACTGCCATTGTCGAAGGTGCTAAAGCGCTCAATCTTTCTTTGAAGGAAGCTTCTGACTTTGTCCAGCAGCTTGGCAACATTTCCGGAACCTGCGACGGCAAATCAATCCGTATCGGCAATAAGTCGGTGATTTCTTCGGAAGATGCTAAAACGAAAGAACTTGCAGACGGACTTGCCGACGAAGGAAAAACGCCGCTTTACGTCATCGCTGACGGCAAAATGGTCGGACTGTTAGCGATCGCGGATCCGATTCGTCCGGACAGCAAGCAGGCGATTGAAGCCATGCAGGCTAAAGGCAAAGAAGTTTGGATGCTGACCGGCGACAACGAAAAAACAGCTCGTGCTGTGGCTTCGCGCGTCGGCATCAAGAACGTTCGAGCTGAAGTTAAGCCGGCAGATAAAGAAGCGGTCGTGCGCGAGCTACAGGCACAAGGTAAGAAAGTTCTTATGGTTGGCGACGGCATCAACGACGCTCCATCGCTGGTCAGAGCCGATGTAGGTGCAGCTATCGGCGCCGGAACTGATGTGGCGATTGAAGCAGCAGACGTTGTGCTGATGAAGAGCCGGTTGTCTGATGTGGTCAACGCGTCGGCCTTGTCCCATTCGACGATGCTCAATATTCGTGAGAACTTGTTCTGGGCGTTCATCTACAACATTATCGGCATTCCTGTTGCCGCAGGTGTTTTCTATACGGCTTTCGGCTGGATTCTCAACCCGATGATTGCTGCCGCGGCGATGAGTATGAGCTCGGTGAGCGTAGTGACGAACGCTTTGCGCTTAAGAGGCTGGAAGCCTGTGCTGAAGGATTCGGGGAAGGGAGACAAAACTCCGGAACAAACTTTACAGCCGAAACTTCAGCAATTGGCGGATGTGTCTGCTGAGGCTGAACAAAAGAATCCCTCAGACTTCGTCTACAAAGTCGGTATCGAAGGAATGATGTGCGAACATTGTGTCAAAGCTGTTAAGGGGGCTTTAGAAAAGATTCCGGGTGTGGTTTCTGCCGACGTGTCTTTAGAGCATAAGAACGCTGTCGTTAGCGCTGACCGTGCATTGTCTGAAAAAGAGGTTGCGGACGCGATTAAGGCAGAGGATTATGAAGTGACGTCTTTTGAGGTGGTTTCCACTCCGAAAGATACAGTTTCTATCAAGATTGACGGCATGATGTGTGAGCACTGCGTGAAGGCTGTTACCAAGGCACTTTCCGGCATTGAGGGCGTCACGGTACAGTCGGTTTCGCTTGAAGACGGAGTCGCAGAAGTCGGCGTACCGAAGGGTTTTGACACCGAAAAATTGAAGGTTCCGATTGAAGACGAAGGTTATCAAGTTATAAGTATTCAATAGTTAATTTAATTCAAAAGGCCGAGGCAGATTCAATTCTCCTCGGC
>URYO01000178.1 GCA_900552195.1 uncultured Sutterella sp.
GGACTGGCGTTATCTGCTGGCGCCATGATGTTTGTCGTTTTCCACGAAGTGATTCCTGAAACACACCGCAGAGGCCATCACAGTACGGCCACGATCGGTTTGATGTGCGGCTTCGGCCTGATGATGATTTTGGAAAAAATATTCAGCTAGAAAAATCTTTGCTTCGGTCTCTGTCGGTTTGCAGTTCACTCTAAAATATCGCAATAGCTTTCAGCGAGATAGGAAAAAGAATGACAAGACCGATTAGAGCCCTCATCGATACATACGCACTGGAAAAGAATTTGTCTTTGCTTCGCGCAAAAAGCGGCAATCGTTTTTTATGGGGCGTTGTTAAGGCCAACGCATACGGTCACGGTCTGATCGGTCTGCTTCCGACCTTCGACAACTGGGTTGACGGGTTAGCGCTTCTTGATCCGAAAGAAGGTGTGGATATCCGCAAAGCCGGCTGGGCCAAAGCGGTATTGTTAATTGAAGGCATCTTTGCGGCCTCTGACATCGAGATGGCTGATGAGTACGGATTTGAAACCGTCATTCACAACGAAAGACAGATTGAATGGCTGGAAAAAGCCGAACTCAAAAACACGCTTCGCGTGCACTTGAAGTGCAATACCGGTATGAACCGTTTGGGCTTCAGACCGGAGGCGATTCCTCAAGTTTTGTTCCGCCTGAATAATATTCCTAAGGTAGAAGTTGTCGATCTGTTGGCGCACTTTGCCAATGCCGAAGTTACTTACGGACAGGACAAACCGGTTACCGTCCAGAATCAGCTTGCTGCATTGATACAACTGCGCGGACTTCTGCCGATGTGCTTATCCAACACGGGCGGCATTTTGTGGCATGAAGCCGGAGACGAGGCTGTGCGAGCAGGTATTGCCATGTACGGCGTCAGCCCCGACGGTAATGTTTCTTCACAGTCTCTGGGTATTGATCCCGTCATGACACTGGAGAGCGAAATCATTGCCTTCCAGGATCTTCAGCCGGGCGAAGCCTGCGGCTACGGCTCTAAGTTTATTGCCCATCGACCGACGAAACTCGCCGTGGTAGCCTGCGGGTATGCCGACGGTTATCCGCGTAAAGACAATCCGCACAGAGAGGTGGTCGTTGAGGGCAAAAGAGTACCTGTTATCGGAAACGTTTCCATGGACATGCTGACGATTGACGTCACCGATCTGCCCAATGTCCGGTTGGGTTCCAAAGTGGAAATCTGGGGTAAGAACCTGCCGGTCAATGAAGTCGCAAAGGGATTCGGCACGATCGGCTATGAACTTCTTTGCGACGTGAACCAGCGTGTACCCCGCGTTCTAATTAAATAACGAATCGCGTTATCAGAGAAATCAGCAGCATGACTAACACGAAGTAGAGCATGCTGCGTACGAGCGTCGGACCGATTTTGACGGCATAGATTGCGCCTAAGCGGTTGCCCAAGATGCTGGCAACCGCGCAAGGGAGAGCCAGCGAGTAATAAAGCGTTCCTGCGGAAGCAAACGTTGTGACCGCGCCTAAGTTGGCGGCGATATTGAATGCTTTTGCCGTACCGGAAGCTTTAACCAAACCGGCCTTGAGCAAGAGGTGAATGCCGATCAAAAAGAAACTTCCGGCGCCGGGACCGAAAAAGCCTTCATAGAAACCGACGGACAAACCGATTGCCGAGACTCTCCACCATAACCCTTTCTTTGGAAGGTCTTCTTTCGTCAGTTTGAGCGTTCCGCAGAAAAGCGAAAGGAGAATCGCAACTGGCAGAAGAAAAATCATGATGATCGTCATCTTCTCATTGGAAATGAGAAGTGTCGTCGCAGAGGCAATTACTGCGCCGAAGTAAGAAGAAATAACGCCCAATAGGACGACTTCTTTGATGACGGCGCCTCTTTTCCAGAAGGTAATCAATGCCGTAATTGAACCGAGGCTGGAAGCGAGCTTTCCAGTTCCGAGCGTGTAGTGAGCGGGTATGCCCAACAGCAAAAGGACCGGCATCGTGATGAGACCGCCTCCGCCCGCAATAGCATCGACAAAGCCTGCAATAAAGAAAACAACAAAGCAGACGAGTATGACGGTAAGCGTGATGTCCATGATTCGGATCGAGGCAGTGTTTTTGTAATGAAGAAATTATGCTCGTCCGGGATTATCAAAACCTAAAAATTTCTTAGGTAAAAATCCTCAGGGAGTCCTTGAGGGTCTCGGGAGATAATCTAAAAAAGCGATTTCTTCCAAGTTTCCATGCGTTTCCGGACTCTATTATTTTTTACCTCGGCTGCGGCCGTAACCATTCCCTGTTTGGTCATGGGATGGCTTCAATACGTTGCGGTTGAAAGAGAATTCACTGAGGACGATCGCACGAGAGCGGAGATCTCTTTATTAGTGTCTGAGCGTCTGGAAGCCAAGGTCGACAATGCCGTTTCCTTGGTAACCGCTGCTGCGGAAATCTTGAAATCCGAAGAAGGAGAGCCCGCTGAGAAACTGAATTTGATATTAGAAGAGCTTTGCAAGGCTTCGCCGGATATCCTGAATATGCATTTCGACGATCCCTCCGCTGTAAGCGTGGCTTTTTCTCCTCGAAAAAACAAGCGCGGTGAATCTAATATCGGCGTTTTACATAAAGATCGCTCTCACTGGAAGAATCCTTATGTTAAGGACGGCATATCGGTTTCTGGACTCGTTCAAGCGGTCGGAGCTTCCGACCGTAAGATTGTGAATATTACCAAGCCTGTTTATTCCAACGGACGTTTCGTGGGTTTGGCCGTTGCCGCCCTTGATCTTGAGCAGATTGCCGCTCAGGTTTTAAAAGGCTTGGCCACGGATGCCTATCAAATCGGCATTTTCGGCAGAAACGGAGAGGTTATCTTTTCTTCCGGCAAGTCGGTTCCGCTTCACAATCTCT
>URYO01000179.1 GCA_900552195.1 uncultured Sutterella sp.
GGATCAAAAAGAAGAGCAAATTGATCAATTTGTCGAAATCACAGGAGTAGATAAAAAGCAGCTCGTTGACTTCATCAATTCTTCCGTCACCGACGGGAACCTAAATGCCTATGGCAGATTTGATTCATTGAAGAAAACCATCGACAAAGAAAAAGTCATGAAGTTCATGAGGGAGTGCGCCGTTGGTGTCTCCGTGAGCCCGGTGATCGCACAGATAAGATTTTCCCGCTTACTTGAGGACTTTATTCGGAAGGGACCGGTTTCAATAGAGTTGGTGAGACTCTGGGCCAGAAAACTGATGGAAAGAAAACAGCAGTAAGAAAAGTTGCGAAAAAGGGCGATCTTCCTGCCGGGGAAAATAGTCCGGCGGGAGGGCGCGTCTATTCCTTCAAGGCAGAAGGTTTTGCTTCGATCGACTGTCTCAGCAACTCGGTTGCCTCAGGAAGGTCGTTGCGGTTTAACGCCTTTAAAAATCCTTCAAGAAGTGTGGCCTTCTCCTCAAAAAATTCCTTCGGCATGTCTTTGACTAAACTCTTAGTGGATTGAAAGTAGGTTCTGACGACATTGGCAAAGACTTCCATGACGCGGTTTCCGCAGCAATGAAGCATCAATAGGTGGAAATCCATCAGAATCGCATCGGCTTTCAAAGGGTCTCCGGCATTGAGCCTAATTCCGTTGACCAAGTTTCTCATTTGAGCCTGAGTGGCAGGCGTGAGTCTTCGGATCACAAAAGGCAAAACCGAGAGCTCAATCATGAGCCGCGCCTCGTTGAATTCCAGCTCGTCAAAGCCGGCTAACTTAAGCTGCTCGAGAATGTTGTAGGTCATGTCGTTGGTCGCTTGTCTTTTGACAAACGTACCGCGCTTCTTTTTTCTTTCTAAAACGCCCATCTGGACCAAGAGGTCGAGCGCCTGCCGAACCTTATAACGAGTCAAGCCCAAAGCTTGAATCAGTTCGTCTTCTCCGGCAACCTTATCTCCCGGCTGGGGCTGGGTTCGAAAAAGGTATCTTTCAACTTTAGAGAATTCTTTAGATTGCGGAGAAAGTGGCATGACAGCTCCAAATTTTTTAAATCATTGTAAGTAACAAAAAGCCGGAAGTTTTCGTTCCGGCTCTTTGATGCTCTATATTCGTTAGAAAACGAATTTGGAAATGACGTAGCCGATAGCCAACTGGCTAAGAGTCGTCACAATTCCGGGGAGCATGTAGCTGTGGTTAAACACAAACTTACCGATCTGAGTTGTTCCTGTTCGGTCAAAGGCTACGCAGCCGATGATGGCACCGCCCGCAGGAATCATGAAGTAACCGCTGACAGCCGGGAACATCCAGACTAAGTCTGCCGGAGAGATTCCGAGGCCGATACCCATCGGAACTAATGCCGTTACGGTTGCGCCCTGAGAGAAGAGCACTGCTGACAAAATAAACAAGGCAACCGCAAAAAGGATTGGTGCGCCCTGGATCATGTTTCCGAACTCGGCAACAAACATCGGTTTGTAGAAATTGAAGAAAGTAGCCGTTAACCAAGACACGCCGTAAACTGCGACCATGCCGATTAAACCTGAGCGGAAGACGGAACCGTCGGCGAGCTTCTTCGGAGAGACATTGGCAATCACCATGATCAAGCCGGCGCAGCAAAGCATGACGATTTGGACCATGTTCGGAATGGAAAGACGTGTGACTTTTCCGGCCTTTTCCCAAGACGGCATTAAGTCGGGGAAGGAGCCGAAGAAGACGACGGCAAGAATACCTAAGGCAAACACGATCACGCCTTTCTTAGCGCTGGAAGAGTAGCTGCGGCTGTCGGTATTGATGGGCTTGTCCTGGAATTCTCCGCTCATAACGCGGCGCTGGAATTCGGGGTCGTCAGCCAATTCTTTACCTTTTTTGAACATGAAGGCGCAGCCGATCAGCACGCCTAAGAGGCAGGCCGGAATGGCGACGGAGAAGATCTGCAAAGGTGTAACGCCTTTAACCGCCAAGAGGGCAATCATGGCACCGGTTGCTGCCGACATCGGAGAGCCGGTGATGCCGGACTGAGCACCGATCACGGACATTGTCAGGGGACGTTCGGGACGCACTCTGGCTCCGATAGCAACTTCGGCAATCACGGGATAGACCGAGAAAGCCACATATGCGGTTCCGCAGAAGAGTGTAAAGAGGTAGCAGACCAGCGGGCCCATGAAAGTGATGTTCTTGGGATTTCTCCTTAAGAGCTTTTCTGCGATGCTCACCAAGAAATCCAAGCCGCCGGAGCCCTGCAAAATCGAGGCGCAGGTAATGACGGCTGTGATGATGAGCAGCACGCTGACGGGAGGCGCACCCGGTTGCATACCGAAACCGAATACTAAAACGCCTAAACCGATACCGCCGGCTGCGCCGAGACCGGCACCGCCCCATTTTGCACCGATGAAGATGGCAATAATGACGACGGCTAGTTCCATCCAAAACATCATGTCCATCGTTGTTCTCCTATGAGATGAACTTTGCTTCGAAAATCTTGAATATCGCTGCTCGATTGGGAATGACGATGCCCAGGATCAGAAAAACCATTCCCACCAAACGGAAGGCAGGGATGCTTTCTCCTAACAATAGGGCCGCAAATCCGATCGTGAAGACAGGCTCGAAAGAGCAAAAGATTCCGGCTTGCGTTGCGCCCAAGAGCTGAACGGCTCTGGAGACACAAATGGTGGACAGGACGGTAGAAACAACGCCGTAACCGAACGTCGTCCCAAGCTGCATGGCATCGAACCTGAGGATAAACAGAGGGTTATGAAGGAAGCAAAGTCCGATAGTTGAAAATAGAAGTGAAGTTACTTGATATTGATCCCAAGACAGGTAAATTCAAGCTCTCTCACAAAGTATTACTGCCTCGT
>URYO01000180.1 GCA_900552195.1 uncultured Sutterella sp.
GCACCTTTTTAGTGCAAAAAGGAACAATTTAGGGATTTTTTTTATTGATTTTTGATCCGCAATAGAACATTGCGGCGAAATGGTGCATTTCTTCCGAGTGAAACAATTAGCGGCCGAAATCGGCCGCATAGTTTGATGTCGTACGCTGAGATCCTGTCAAAGAAAAGCTTCAAGCACCTCGTTCAAGAAAAGCCAGCCCTTCTCTGTCGTTTTGATTCTCTTGAGATGGTCGCAGACAAGACCTTTTTCTCGAAGTTCCGTCCAAATCGACTCAATAACATCGAAATCGAGGCCGGTCCTCTCGGTGTAAAAATCGAAGGGCACGCCCTCTCTCAGCCGAAGCGCATTAAGCATGAATTCAAATGGCAAATCTTCCGGATCAATGAGTTTCCGCTCGGCGATTTGAGTCTGATGTTCTTTAAACGATAAAAGCCATCGGGCCGGATCGCGATAGTTATAAAAACGCTCCGGACGTCCTTGAATGGTTATTTTTCCGTGGGCACCGGGACCGACGGCAAAATAATCTCCGAACTCCCAATAGTTAAGGTTATGCCTGCAGCGGTACTCTCCTTTGGCATAGGCAGACACTTCATAGTGATCAAAACCGCGGGCTGCGGTTTTATCCCTGACCAAATCGGACATATCTGAAAGCACATCGTCATCAGGAATCCCTTTGGGCGGAAATTTGGCAAAATAGGTGTTCGGCTCCAGGGTCAGCTGATAGCAGGACAAATGCGTCGATCCGAAAGAAAACGCGGTTTCCAGCTCTTCGTCCAGTTCCTGAATAGTCTGGCCGGGAAGCCCGAACATTAAATCCAGGTTGAAGTTCTCAAAGATCTTTCCGGCGCTTTCTGCAGCCCGCCTGGCTTCCTGCGAGTTGTGAACCCGGCCTAAAGCCCTCAATTTAGCGTCATCAAAACTTTGAATTCCGATCGAAAGCCGGTTGACACCGGCCTCCCTGAAGTCTTTAAATTTCTGTTCCTCAAAAGTGCTGGGGTTGGCTTCCAGCGTAATTTCGATGTTTTCGTGGAACGGAATATTGTTGTCGGCCGCTTCAATGATTCTGCCGATGGTTTCCGGCGCCATCAGAGAAGGAGTGCCGCCCCCGAAAAATATGCTCTTCAGCTTTCTTCTCTGGACACGGGCGCCCTGCTCTTTGAGCCCTTCAATGATGGCAGCCTCATAGAGTGCTTCCGGCGCCGGCCCTCTCAAGCCGTGAGAATTAAAGTCGCAGTAAGGACATTTTTTTAGGCACCACGGCCAGTGAATATATAAAGAAAGCGGAAGTTCTTTCAATTTACCAATTCCAACGTTCGGTTAATAAAGTGCGCATTTTTCTCATGGCTTTGCCGCGATGGCTGACGGCATTCTTTTCTTCGGCCGTCATCTGAGCAGCGGTCTTTCCGTCCGGCGTCACGATAAAGAAAGGATCGTATCCGAAGCCGCCCTCGCCTTTCGGTTCATAACCGATCGTGCCGTTCCAAAAATCAATCGCGATCAGCGGCTCGGGATCGTTTTCATCACGGACGGCGACAATAACGCAGGTGTAATGAGCGTTACGATTGTCTTTGTCTTCAAGTTCTTTAATCAGTTTTGCGTTATTTGCAGCATCTGAGCTCGGCTCGCCGGCAAAACGTGCACTCAGTACGCCGGGCGCGCCTTTTAAGGCATCCGAGCAAATTCCCGAGTCATCGGCAATGGCCGGAAGACCGGAATGCTTCGCTGCCCATCTGGCTTTTGCCAGCGCATTTTCCACAAAGGTACCGAAAGGCTCTTCTGCAGAAGGGATTCCCAAAGAACCTTGAGAAATCACTTCGGCACTCATCGGAGCAAGAAGCTCCTGCATTTCTTTCATTTTCTTTTTGTTATTGCTGGCGAGAACAATTTTCTTAGACATGTCTTTTTACTCCTCGGCAAGAGCTGCTCTCTGAGCTGCAAACAGCTGCTTCAGGCCGTCTTCAGCCAGCTTGAGCAAAGCATCGAGGTCTTCCCGACTAAAGGGTTCTCCTTCAGCGGTTCCCTGCAGTTCAACAAATTTTCCTGCGTCTGTCATCACGACATTCATATCCGTATCACTTAAATGATCTTCGTCGTAGTCGAAATCAGCAACTGGAACACCTTCATAAATACCAACTGAAAGTGCAGCGACTTGTCCTTTGAGCGGAGATTTTTCCAAGGAGCCGTTTTTAATGAGCCAATTGACGGCATCAGCGAGTGCCACATATGCACCGGTAATCGAAGCGCATCTTGTACCGCCGTCTGCCTGGGTCACATCGCAGTCAATTTTGATCATTCTCTCGCCGAGTGCTTCCATGTCCACCACTGCGCGCAGAGATCTTCCGATCAGACGCTGGATTTCCTGTGTGCGGCCGCTTTGCTTTCCTTTGGCGGCTTCTCGGTCCGTGCGAGTACCGGTAGCGCGCGGCAGCATTCCGTACTCCGCAGTCACCCAGCCTTTTCCCTGATCTTTGAGCCAGCCCGGGACCTTTTCTTCAACCGAAGCGGTGCAAATGACCTTGGTACCTCCGACTTCAATTAAAACGGAGCCTTCGGCGTATTTTGTGTAGTGACGTGTGATCTTTATCGGGCGCAGTTCGTCTGCTTTGCGGCCGCTGGGACGGCTCCAAGCTTCTTCTGTCATTCATATCTCCTTCAACAATGTTCTGTCATTCTAATGAAGGCAGATTCGTAAACCATAATTTCCACCCGATCCGAACCTTGTGGAAGTTAGAGCCGGCTTCAAGGAAGGTAAAATACGGCGGCAGAAAGACCGTGCAAGTCCGGGTTTCCGGCGCAGCTCATGGCGTTTGCCGTATGCTGGTCGGTAAAGATGTAGATGATGTTGGGAC
>URYO01000181.1 GCA_900552195.1 uncultured Sutterella sp.
CCTTGCGATCAATTCTTCGATTAACGCAGAAGAGTCACTATCTCGTGTTTTTGAGGTGCTTCAGGACTTTCTTGATGCGGACGGCGCTTTCGTAAATATCTTCGATGTTCAGAAGCACTCGATTGTGTTTGTGGCGCACTGCAGACGAAATGGCCTTTCTTCTCCGCTGGGTTCGGTTGAACCGCCCAGATCTCTTCGTCCGCTCAAAATCATTGACAAAGTTTTGAACTGCTCGGACATATCGGAAGATCGGTTCACTCAAAAAGTTCTATCTGAGTGCCTTCCCGATGTGAAGTCCTATCTGATGCTCTCGATGGACAAAGAAGATCGACACTTGGGTGTCGTCTGCTTTTACAGCCGTCGCTATGATCAGTTCAACGAAGCACAGCGCAATCTTTTGAAGTCACTTCATGACTCTTTCTCGTTAATGACATCCAACGCACTGAATTCCGTGCTTCTGGCAAACAACCGGGATTTAATTCACGAAAACGACGGCCTGAAGGATTGTGTAAGAGAAAGCCGAATGGCTTTGGTTAATCGCTTCACGGCGCGTACGCCCTCACTAAAAGAAATTACGGCGAAAGTGGAGAAGGTTAGTTCAACCGAGGTACCGATGCTGGTTTTAGGAGAAACGGGCTGCGGTAAAGAAGTGGTTGTGAACCTGATCCAGCAGCTCTCTAAGCGGGAATCCGGGCCGTTTGTGAAATTGAACTGCGGAGCGATTCCGGAGACCCTGATTGATGATGAATTCTTCGGGCATGAGAAGGGCGCATTTACGGACGCCAAAATCCAGAAGAAAGGCGTCTTTGAACGTGCTTGCGGAGGAACACTTTTCTTAGATGAGATCGGAGAGCTCTCACTTGCCGCTCAAGTGCGCCTCCTTCGCGTTCTGCAGCAGAAAGTCGTGACAAGAATCGGCGGCGTGCAATCAATTCCCGTGGATTTCCGATTAGTAGCCGCGACACATAGAGATCTCAAGGAGATGGTCCAAGAAGGCCGTTTTAGAAATGACTTGCTTTATCGCCTGAATTTGTTTCCTCTGCGAATTCCTCCTCTGCGGGAAAGAGCGGAAGACTTATTCCCGCTCACCGAATTCTTCCTGAACCGTCTGAGAAGTAAATACGGCATCTCTCAGCCTCTGGTTCTGTCGAAAAAATCTGTCGAACAGATGCTGAACTACAAGTGGCCCGGCAACGTCCGTGAACTTGAAAACACGCTGGAACGTTCAGTCCTGACCTCTTCGGACTATCAAAACATTCGTGTCATCTTCGACGGAGAAGCCGGAGGATTAGGACCTGCGATGTCCGTCGTCTCCGATGAGCTGATTAAACTGGAAACCTTTGAGGCGATGCAGAAGCATTATTTCGAAGCAGTCCTGAAGGCAGCTAAAGGGAAGATTTCCGGCACCGACGGAGCTGCTGCTCTTTCAGGAATGCATCCCAACACGCTTCGAAGCAAGTTGGACAAGCTCGGCGTGACTTTTAAAGCGGTCAAGCCGGAACTCTAGGATCCGGCTTGATGACGATGAATTCGCTGACTAAACCGCTTTGCCTGTCGGTTCTTTTTCCTGCTTCGGCGTGAGTTCCGGCGCAAGTTTTTCGTCCACGATGCCGTTCCGCAGATCTTCCATCTCGGCCAAAGACTGAGGATCGTTCTGAGTTTTGTAAATCAGAATATAGGCGCCGGTCAGGAATGTTGCTCCCAACAAAAGAAGGTGCGTTAAATATGGGAAAGCAACGCCGGAAAGCGAGGCTCCGGCTTGAGAGACTCGAAGCATGGCAAATGCCCCCGCGGTCGTGGGGGAAAGCCATCCGAAAGCCTGCAGAGGCCAAGGAATATTTTGCCACGGATACAGGTTGCCTGAAATAAATACAAACGGGATCGAGGAAGGTACGACGATTTGAACAACAAATCGGTAGCGCTTCAAAAAGGCCGCGATGAGCAAGCCTAGGGAAGTAATGGCAAAGGCGTAGATCATTGAAACGACAATCGTGCCCGGCACGTTTTTGAATGAGTTCACCCCATGGAAGGAGAATGACTGCCCCTCGATAAACAGGATCCAGAACAGACTCAGAAAGAAAAACGGAGCGTACATGGCCAGAAAATACATCGGGTGGCGGGCGCCTAGGGCAAGAGGAAATGGATACTTTTTCTTCCAGAACCAGTCATTCATAAGCATTCCAATACCGCAGACGAAGACCGTTTGGAAAATGATCATGAACACGATGGGAACGGTGAAATTGAGGTAGCCGTTGACCGTATTGAACATACTTTGAACGATCATAGACGGAGGGTTGTTTGCAGCTCGGGCAATTTCCGATAAGGGCACCCCGTGTTCCACGAGATGCGCACTGATAGATGCCGCTACGATTTTTTGCAGCGGTCCGCCCACACCGCTCATTGAACCGCGGCTCTTGACGATAAAGGCACCGTTGGTGACTAGGACTAACGCGGTCGGCACGTTGGTCAGCGTGTTGATCTCAAAATCCGGAGGAATAATTAAGATTGCGCTGATCCCTCCTTTGCGCATCAGGTTTTCGGCTTCGGGCAGGCTGGTTGTTTGCTGAGTGACCTGAAGGCTGGGAGAAGCCCTCATCGCCTGAGTCAAACGACGAGACAGTGCAGAATTATCTTGATCTACAGCTACGACGTTCAGATGATCAGGCAGCTGTTCCATGTAGGGCCAGCAGTAGTAGAAAGAATAGAAAAAGATCGCGAAGCAAAAAAAAGGAGCACAGGCGAGATTTGTGGTGCACTGCTTTAAGGTAAATAGGAAGCATTTCAGCAGGGATGGAAATGTGCCTAAAAGCAGTCA
>URYO01000182.1 GCA_900552195.1 uncultured Sutterella sp.
TGCAGTTTCTGAACCTGAGAGGAAATCCCTAGAAGCGTCTGAACGTGGTGTCCTACTTCATGGGCTAGGACATAACCTAAAGCGAAGTCTCCTCCGCCGCCCAATTTTCTCTGCATGTCTTTATAGAAAGAGAGGTCCACATAAAGCTTATGGTCGGACGGACAGTAGAACGGACCCATCGCAGCCTGACCATATCCGCATGCGGTCCGGGTGCTTCCGGAATAAAGCACCATTTTCGGAGGAATGTACTTTTTGCCGGATTGCGCAAAAATTCGGCCCCATGTTTCTTCCGTTGTTCTCAGTGCCACTGAAGAGAACTTCGCCAATTCCTGCTCTTGGGCACTCGGCTGATAACTTGAGCTTTGTGTCGGTGTGGTCATCGGGGAATCCAAGCCGAGGAGCGGAGTTAAGTCAATCCCGTAATAACCGGCGACTAAAACAACCGCCAAGACCGCCAATCCCAACTTGCCGCGAGGCATCGGAAATCTCGGACCGCCTCCGCCGAATCCTCCGCCCTCGCCTCGGCGGTCCTCAACGTTGCTGCTGCCTTCTCTGTCTTTCCAAAGCATCCTTTCCTCCGATGCATGTGTTGTCTGTGCACATTTTAGGAGTCATTCCCGAGAGAATCTTGCAGCTGAACCCACTTTTAGGAAAAGGCGTCGTTCCTTCCGGAACTAGCGCCTTTTATTAGAGTTTGAAATTATTTAGATAATTGTGCTCTCTTCGACTTCTTCACTGTCGTCTGCCTTATTGGCAGTCTCCAGCTTGTATGGCTTCAAACCTAAGAACTCCCATTTGGCTTCAACGAAACGACCTTTGCGGCCCCTTCTCGTACGGTAATCTTCAATGGAGCGCGGACCAACTAAGAGTTCTTGAATCTTGCCGCCGCGGCCCTTCCCGACCACCACAACGCCGTTCGGAGAAATCGGGACGGCTGCAACCAGTTTTTCATCGTCTTGGAGCGCCATGATCGTGGTGCCCTTGCCCCCGCTGGAAAGCGCCCGAAGCTCGTCTGTCGTAAAGACGACCAATCGGCCGCTCGAAGACAAGGCTGCGATCCATCCGGTCAAAGGCGTAGAAACTTGAACGGGCAGCGGTTTTGCTCCGTCCAGGATGAAGAAGGACTTGCCTCCTCTCTGACGGACCGATAAATCCGACATCTTGCAGAAGAAGCCCATGGCTGCGTCTGAGGTAAACAGCAGAACGGTATCAGGCGCACCGCAAATATAGTCGAAGGGAACATCGCCGTCCTGGAACTGAACAAAGGCGCTCACATGAGTGCCCTCGCCTCTGGCGCTCGGCAGGGAAGAAACCGGGATACTGTAAATGCGTCCGGTGTTCGACAAGATATACAAATTGTCGACACTTCGGCATTCCATGGAGCAGCGGTACTTATCGCCGAGTTTAAAGTTCATGGCTCGTGCATCAAAGCCGTGGCCTTGTCTTGAACGCAGGAAGCCTTTTTCACTTACGATCACGGTGACGGGTTCATCTATCACTTGTTTGGCGATCGAAGCGCCCTTGGCTTCTTCGATCAGCGTGCGTCTTTCATCACCATAGGTATCAATATCCTGACGGATTTCTTTGGTGACTTCTCTTCTCAGTTTCTTTTCGTCTGTCAGTAAGCCGCGCAGACGTTCGGCTTCATTGCGAAGTTTCTCCAGCTCTTTGCGGAGTTTGACTTCATCAAGAGAGGCCAATTGACGCAGCTTGATTTCAAGGATGTCTTCAGCCTGTGTATCAGACAATCCGAAATGCGTCATCAGCTCTTTCTTAGGATCGTCCGCGCCGCGAATAATACGGATCACTTCCTCAATATCAACGAGGACAATGAGGCGGCCTTCAAGCGTATGAATTCTTACCTCGGCTTCGGTTAAAGAAGTCTGAGAACGGGCGCGAACCGTATGCAGTCTGAAACTGACCCACTCAGAAAGAATATCCTTCAAGCCTTTTTGGCGAGGTTTTCCGTCGATGCCGATCACTACAAGATTGAACTTGCAGGAAGTTTCAAGACTTGTCTTGCTGAGAATCGTGCTGACAAGTTCTTCTCGATCAATGGATTTCGATTTCGGATCGATGACCAAGCGAACAGGTGCCTCGGCACTCGACTCGTCTCTCATGCCGCTCATGACATTCATGATCAGCTGCTTGTCCTGCTGCTGTTTTGCGGTCAAAGACTTCTTGCCCTGCGGTGCCTTAGGATTGGTGAGCGCTTCAAGCTCCGACATGACTTTCATGACGGAAACCTTATAAGGAACGCTGTCAAATACTAATTGCCACTGACCTCTTGAAAGCTCTTCAAAGTGATAAGTCTCACGAACCTGGAGATTGCCGTATCCGCTTTGATAAACATTCTTGATATCCGATGCGGAAGAAATAACCTGGGCGCCTCCCGGAAAATCGGGACCCTTGACAATCTCAAGCAGCTCATCGGTTGTGATCTCAGGATTACGGATCACTTCGATAGCGGCTTCTCCGACTTCCGTCAGGTTATGAGACGGGATTTCAGTGGCCATACCGACTGCAATACCGCTCGAGCCGTTTAGTAAAAGCACGGGCAGTCGGGCAGGCAGCAACACCGGTTCTTTATGAGTTCCGTCGTAGTTTGGAATAAATTTGACGGTTCCTTTATCCAGCTCCCCGAGCAAAAGATCGGCATACTTAGAAAGACGGACTTCGGTATAACGCATGGCCGCAGCGCCGTCGCCGTCGGCTGAACCGAAGTTTCCCTGTTTGGTCACGCAACCTGGGGGATTACGACATGATACTTTATGTGGCAAGCTGGCCCACTCCCCGTGTG
>URYO01000183.1 GCA_900552195.1 uncultured Sutterella sp.
AAAGAAGAGGTCTGAAAAGATAATAATTTCAATAAGTGGCGAAACCTCCGAATGGCTGGAATTATATTGCAAAACAGCCGCGAACGAACTCCGTCATGCCAAGATCTTTTTGAACTTCTTGCCCGGCGGAAAGCTGGTTGCCGAAGTTCCGACTGATTCTGTAGCTATTGGCTCCACCGAAGATAATCTTAAGATCTCCATCGACGAAGAAAGATACGAAGGCGTTAAGGCTTATCAGGCTTACGCCGAAGTCGCAGACAAGGAAGGCTTCCCTGTCATCGCCTCTCACTTCAGAGCAATCGCTCAGATCGAACAGCACCACCTGGATCGTTTCCAGACCTATCTTGACCAGCTTCAGAAGGGAACCATCTGGAAAAGAGAAAAACCGATTCTTTGGCAGTGTCTGGTTTGCGGTTATATCTATGAAGGTACAGAACCTCCTGTTAAATGCCCTGCCTGCGATCATCCGTATCAGCATTACATCGGCTTGGACATTTACCAGTAATTGGCAAAAAAGTTTGAACTTTCAAAGTTCATAAGTCCTGAATAGCTTGAAGAAACGGCACCTGTTTTGCGGCGGGCGCCGTTTAATTTTGCCTTATTTCTAGGTTTTCCACTCTCCGGGCTGCTCGTTTCTTTCTAACATCCATTGTAAAAACAATGACGCTTTGACTTCGCAATCATCGATGTATCAGAATTTGTTCTTCTGTCTGTGCTTCGGCTCTGATTATTATTCTCTGTTAATCCTAAACTCTGATGAAAACCATCTTTGCCCTCCTCCTGCCTATTCTTCTTCTGTCCGGCTGCGCATCCGTGACGGTCTCTAACATTAACAGTGAGGAGTATCTGGTTCAGCGCCGCGGCGACGTCATCTCTCAGGGCCGGTTGAGCGACCCGACTAACACGGTTCTCACTGCGTTAGGTCTTACGGACTGCGAAAACAGAATGCAGTACTGTATTAATTCGGTCGGCGAAAGTTCTGTCACCGACAATGAGTCCAAAATTTCTGCATTAGCGGAAATGTGGCTCTTCAAAGCAATGCGCGCGCAAAAGGATGCTCAGGTCCTCAAAGATGCAGGCGAATTTCAAGATGAGCAAAAACTCAACGCCGAACTGCTTAACGACTACATTCAGACGACCAAATATTCTTATGCCTATCTGTTTTTCTCCGGTAGAAAAATCAGTGACCGCGCCTTAGAAGATCGGCAAACGCAGGTGAAGGACTACTACAACTTTGCCGTACAAAATGTCATCGAGCAGCTTTACAGAGCGACTAAAGGCAAAGCGCTAACGGATTTCCCGGTTCGCGAAGGCAAATGGAACATCTATATCAAAAATCCAGAACAGCTATCGGAACACGCTGAAACGGTTAAAGAGCTGATTCCGGATACCGTCCTTTCTTTTAAAGGTCTTAAAAATCAATACTCAGCTGACGGTCTCGGCGCCCGCATGGTGCTCTCCACAGACGACCCCGCAAAGGAAAAAGATCAACCCTGGCGGCTTATGCCTTATTTCTCGGTAACGGCAATGATTTCATTTCCCGGAAAATCGTTGAATCAAATTCTTGCCGCTGACGATGTTGTTGTCTCAACGTACGATCCGTCTTTTGTACAGAGCGTCAAGATCGGAAAAACCGTCGTTCCTTTGTCGGCCAATTTCAGCGGAGCCTATGGTCTTTGGCTCGCCAACTCCGACTTCGCCTCTAACGCACTCAGCACGATTTTCGGACGCGGAAATATCATCGATAAGCCTACCGTTTATCTGATGCGTCCTTACCGCAAGGACCTTAGGACTATTATCCTCATTCACGGCTTAGCCAGCAGTCCGGAAGCATGGGTCAATACGGCCAATGAAATTATGGGAGACAAACTCCTACGAGATAATTACCAGATTTGGCAGGTCTACTATCCGACAAACGTTCCGCTCCTAATCAATCGCCAAGAGATTGCGGAGGCAATCAATCGGACCATTGACCATTTCGATCCCTCACGCACAAATCAGGCGAGTAAAAACATCACGCTTATCGGTCATAGTATGGGAGGAATCCTCACGAGGCTCCTTGTGTCGGATTCAGGCAACACGATTATCAATGCACTTGAGCAAAAGTATCCTCAAGCCTCCGACAAAATTAACCAAATGGATCCGAAATTCAAGAGCATCCTTCGGTTCAAACCTCTCCAAGGGGTAACAACCGCAATATTTTTAGCGTCTCCTCATCAAGGAACACCGTACGCTGACGCAAGCTGGGCGAGATATCTTGCATCTTTTGTCAAGCTGCCGCTCTCAATCGTGAACAAGCTCGGCGAAATGACGCTGATGATATTCGGTCAGGACTTACCGAGAGAAATTAACATGACCGGCGTGGACAACTTGTCCGCTAAGGATCCTACGATTCGAGTTTTGGCCAAACTTCCGATTTCACGAAATGTGACGTACTACTCGATCATCGGACGAGAAAATGCCGACGGTCCGCTTGAAGAGTCCTCTGACGGGATCGTTCCCTATTGGAGTTCTCATCTTGAAGGAGCGGCCAGTGAGAAAGTCATCGTCTCCGGTCATTCCGTCCAGGAAACTCCTGAAGCCATCATTGAACTAAGAAAAATTCTGAGAAATCAACTCGTTGACCAAAGCTCTTCAAAACACACAAAAGCCTTGATGGCAAATTGATGCTAGAAACTTTTCCTACAACGGCGTGATCAAGATCGAGACAGAGTTGTACGTCCTAGTAACAAGTCATCGGAGAGAAAAGAATGTTTTTTCTCTCCGAT
>URYO01000184.1 GCA_900552195.1 uncultured Sutterella sp.
GTGAGCATTGTGAACTTCACTTCTAGCAGTTATTAAGGCACTGGAGCTGCTTACCATGATAGATAACGCAGACCGGCAGCTGGCCTCGCTAGTAAGAGGGAATTAGACGGAGTTATTTGGGATCTAAACGAATTGTCATTTGAAACTCCCTTTCCATCCGATCGTGGAAAATCCTGTTCATTTTTTCTTCAAAGCCTAGCGACATTCACCTGGAACACGCTACGTTCTTTTGAAGATAATCCAGCGACTCTCACTCAAACAACTTCCATATTGGCAGGCCATTCTGTCAGCGGACTCAGCAATCTCGATTTGCTGCAGATCAAAAATTACGGTGACGGTACAAAGGCTTTGGCAGGCCTCATCCAGGAAGACAAATTTGAGTTATCCACTTCGACAGCCTGTCATCTACACAACTACGTCGGAAAAGAAGACGCCTTGGAATGGGGTGTCATTCGGTCGAGAGTTGTCAGCCTACATAACATTTCATTTGTCCCTCCGACCAAAGATCTCGAGAACATTATTCAAAACGGCTTCCACTTTCTGCAACATGAAGTCGCCAATCCTGTGGAACGCGCCATCGGCGTTTTTCTTTTCATGACACGAAATCAACCGTTCTATGATGCGAACAAGCGAACCGCTTCTTTGATGATGAACGGCTGTCTGATGGCAAACGGATACTCCCCGATTACGGTTCTGAATCAAAATTCCGAAGAGTTCCATCGTGAGCTGGGCTCGTTTTACGAATCCGGTAACGCCAACAATATGTTCAGATTTTTCCAAAAGACAATCCAAGAACTCTATTCAGAAGAGCAGTACAAAAGCTTTTCTGCAAACAGTAAGTAAGCTAAGCACAGACCTGAAGAAACTATCGCAATTCTTCAGGTCCGCTTTACTTAAAAAAATCACTTCCAGTTTTCTAAAGCCGCCGCGTTCCTTCCGGCGACCCTTCCGAAAACCATTGCGTCAGCATTTGCGCAAGCGCCTTGGTAGGTCAAGCCCCAAGTAGAACCGAGCTCTCCTGCAACATAAAGACGCGGGATCGGCTGGCCGAACGGATCCAAAACTTCCGCCTTCACAGATTTCTTCGGGCCTCCCATTGTGTGGTAGGTGACAGGAACCAGTTTCACGGCGTAGAATGATCCTTCTTCAATCGGAGCTGACCAGCTCTTTACGTCACGTCCGACAAAGACAGCCTTCATATTCGGATCTGCCGTCAGCGTGCGGCCGTATTCCGTATCGATGCCTTTTTCTCTCAAATCGCTGTTCCAGCGTTTAACTGTTGCAGAGAGAACGGACGGGTCGGCAATGCCAAGTTTCTTTGCCAGCTCTTCAATCGTATCGGCCTTAATGATGACGCCGGAATCAATTTCTTTTTGATTGTCCTTGCTCCATTTATAGCCTTCGCGATTGATTGCCCAACCTGAACCGCCGTTGGAAATGAGCGGACCGGCTTTCAGGTAGCTCGAGTCCATAATCATGTAGCACGGAATTCTCGGATAACGATGATTAATGGCGTCGAAATTATTAACAGCCATCCAAGAGCAGTGGTAGTCGAGCTTTTTCTCATTCACAAAGCGTTTACCATCCTGGTCAACCCAAATAAAAGCCGGTTGTCTGGTAACCATAGCAATACCGGCTTTAACTCCGGGAACTTGAACGCCCAAAGGAGCAGAAACCGAATTCATATGCCACAAGTCGCATCCCATGGACTGGGCCATCAAGAGTCCGTCTCCGGTATGGGCAGGACTACCGAGGTAAGCCATCGGATTTCCGTAAATATAGCGAGCCATCAATTCAGGATTAGATTGGAAGCCTCCGGTGCAAATCACAACGGCTTTGTTGGCTTTCACAAAATAAGGTTTGCCTTCGTATACGGCCTCGACACCAAGAACCTCATTGCCTCTCCGCACCAATCTTCTGGCAGGACAATTAACAAGAACCGGAATATTTCTCGCCTTTACTGCGCGGTCAAAGACTCCAAAGAGTCGATCTCCGCCTTTCGCGCCGGGAACGTTTCGCATCGACATCTTATTCACGCAGTCGGCGCCCGGCAAATTTTGGTATCCCGCATGACCGTATACGCCGATCTTTCCTTCCGGAGCCAGCGAAGAAACATAGTCGCCTAAATGAAGAGACTCTTCACAGAACAAATCCAGAAGATCCTTGTCCCATTCGGAGCGAGACAACTCATACAGCGCCTTTTGGAACTTGTAATAGTCTTCTTTGTTTGTCGGAACGACAAAGCCGCCGGAAGAAACCGAAACGTTTCCGCCTCCTGCCGGCGTTTTCTCGAGGATGAGAACCTTTGCTCCTGCATCTGCCGCAGCAATCGCTGCGTTAGATCCCGCGTTGCCGTAACCGAGAACAAGAACATCTGTCTCATTGTTCCATTTCGGCATATCTTCCGCATGTGCGACTTCGATCGCGACACTCATTCCGACCGGTGCCGCAGCAAGCGATAGAGAGCTCTTGAGTAAGTTTCGTCTTGTTGTCATCTGCCTCTCCTTGACGATGTGGTTGGGATCTCTTCTGTATATACCTAACTTTTGGGAGAGTCAACGATTAATTTTGTGTGCTACTAAAACCCAACAATACGAACAGCGACAATAGTTTGAGGATCGCTAAACAACAAGTACGAAAAG
>URYO01000185.1 GCA_900552195.1 uncultured Sutterella sp.
ATGCATCAGCAGAAGAATTCAGTTTTCCATCAGTTCCGACAATGGCATCGTCTGCGACACCAACAAAAGGATAAGAAGAGGTTTGTAATCACTCACTTCTTTCATGACGATTAACGCCGCTCTTCTAAGTTCCCAAAGGCGTTCCGCATGACCTTTTGGATCAAAAATGGCGTAATGCTCTCGCAGCGCGGATTCGATGGCGTCATCGTCCGGCAGCTGCGCACTTGAAGTGATTTCATATTCTTCGGCAAGTCTGCGTCTAGCTTCGCTCCAGTCGGGTACGCCTTCGGCAATGATTGCGGCGGCTTCTGCCGCGAGCCCTCGGGTGTCTTTGCTTCTCATATTAATTACGTCGGTAGGATTCTTCCGATCAGTCGTGGCACAATGCCACACATCAATTTAGCGAGGATTTTAACGTGCACATTCATATTCTCGGTATTTGCGGCACATTTATGGGCGGCATTGCCCAGCTTGCAAAAAGTCTTGGTATTGAGGTCAGTGGCTGCGACGCCGGAGTCTATCCTCCGATGTCCGATCAGCTCAAGCAAGCCGGAATCCATTTAATCGAAGGCTACGATCCGGAGCAACTCGACGCCGGTGCTGACTTATATATCATCGGCAATGCGATCAGCCGCGGCAATCCTTTGCTTGAAGAAATTCTTAACCGCGGTTTGCCCTACACGTCCGGCCCGCAGTGGCTGCAAGAGAACATTTTGAACGGGCGCCACGTGCTGGCAGTTGCCGGTACCCACGGTAAAACCACAACGACTTCAATGCTGGTCTGGATTTTGGAAGACTGCGGATTGAATCCCAATTTTCTGATCGGTGGTGTTCCTCAGAATTTCGGACACTCGGCCCGTTTGACCGAATCGGAATACTTCGTGATCGAAGCCGATGAATATGACACGGCCTTCTTCGATAAGCGCAGCAAGTTTGTGCACTATCGTCCCCGCACGGTCATTCTGAACAACCTTGAATACGATCACGCCGATATTTTCCCGAATTTGGAAGCGATTGAGCGCCAGTTCCATCATTTGGTGCGCACGATCCCGTCCCATGGAAAAGTTATTTTCAACGAAGCCTCCGAAGCGCTTCATCGAGTATTGAAGATGGGCTTGTGGACACCGGCTGAAAGTTTCGGAACGTCTCCGGTCTGCGACTGGCGTTTGGTCGAGCATGAAGGCGCTCGATTGTTTGCCGGCGGCAAAGAAGTCGGACGCTTTGAGCTGTCTCTCCCGGGCGAACACAATCTGCTGAATGCTTCGGCTGCAGTTGCAGCTGCTGTGAATGCGGGGGTCTGCGCTGAAAGAGCAGTTGACGCGTTGTCCCGCTTCGAAGGTGTTAAACGCCGTATGGAAGTCAAAGGAGAGGTTGCTGGCATTAAGGTGATCGACGATTTTGCCCATCATCCGACAGCTATTGAGGAAACCATTAAAGCCGTTCGCAGCAAATATCAAACAGGCCGTCTCTTTGCAGTTCTCGAACCACGCTCCAATACGATGAAGCTTGGCACGATGAAGGCTCAGCTTCCGGGCAGTTTGATGCAGGCCGACAAAGTGTTCTGTTATCAAGGGGCCGCCGTGCAGTGGGATACGGCGGCCGCCTTGGCACCGCTCGGCGCAAAGGCTGAAGAATTTAAGGATCTGGAAGCCCTTGTGAAAGACGTCGTGGGACGGGCAGAGCAGGGCGATACGATTTTAGTGATGAGCAACGGCGGTTTCGGCGGCGTCCACAAGAAACTGCTGGACGGATTGAAATCTAAGTTCGGAGCTTAAACTCATGCGTCCTACTCTTTATCTGCACGGTTTTTTGTCGCACCCAAACTCTGCGAAGCCCAAACTTCTCAGAAAAGCGCATGAAAGGATCGGCAAGCCGTTTATTGCACCGGAACTCTACATGTCGCCGGAAGAAGTCGCTGAGTTTCTGTCCAAACTGATTAAAGAAGATCTCAAAGGAGGGCTGGTCGATGTGATCGGTTCTTCACTCGGAGGCTTTTATGCAGCTTGGGCAAAAGAGCACCTGCCGGTGGAGAAGGCTGTATTGCTCAATCCCGCGTTAGGTAATTGGGGAAGGGTTGATTTCCAGCCGGGCTGGCACAAGGTGAGCGGCCTTGACCGCGAAATGTATGTATGTCCCGAATTCATGATCCAGCTGGAAGGGATGCTGGTAAAGGATTTGAAGAAGTCGAAGGATTATCTTTCACTCATCAGTCTCAAAGACGAGGTTCTGGATCCTTCGCAAACTTTGGATTTTCTAAAAGATACAAAGATTGTGAAGATTCCTGACGGAGATCATAGAATTACGGACTTTGCGCCTCATGTCGAAGAGATCATGAGTTATTTAGCGGGATAGCCGCTTTTAGAAGGAAAATAAACGCGGCGCCTATTCCCATGGCGGGTAACCGTCCTCAGGCGCATCGGAATTTGTGTTTGAGCTTGTTTTGAGAGGCTTAAACTTTAGCGGGTATAAGCAATTAACAGTCAAAAACGTCAGTTGAAAGGACGCTATGAATTTATTTTTTGAAGAAGACGGAGCATTCAAAGTCGGAACAGAAATGTCCGGCAC
>URYO01000186.1 GCA_900552195.1 uncultured Sutterella sp.
TGCTATCACTACGACAATGGAGTCCGACAAGTCAGAGACTTTCAGAGAAGAGAGTTGCCGCCGATCAAAGGAACACGACGCAGTGTTTACTTACTTTCGCCGTTCAAAGAGCCCGACTGGAATTCGAAATAAGACACGCCTAAAGAAGGCAGGAACTTTTCCAGCACATCTTTCACCGAGAGGATGAGGCTTCGGTCATTGGTGCATGGGTGGCAGTCAATATGTTCCGCGTTCAAGATTCTGCTGTCGATGTAGAGCGAAATTTCTTTGTTTTGATCAAAGATCAGACCAAGTAAAGAAACGGCGCCCGGGAAGGTGTGCATGAGTCGGGACAAATCCTCGGGAGAGGCAAAAGAAAGATGACTGCTTTTCAAAAATGCGGCCGCTTGTTTGGCATTAAATCGTTCTTCCCCCGGTATCACAAAGAGAAAAAATTGTTTCTTATTCTTAACTAAAAGCGTCTTACAGCACGTAGAACCAAACTCTTTTGCAATTTTTAACCCTTCCTCACAGGTCGTGATGGGTAAGTGATTCAAGGCTTTGATCGGAATGTTGTGTGTACGAAGAAAGTCCTCAACTTCTTGGGTAGTGTTGTCCATAAGAGCCTGTAAGATTTTGTGTCCGTTTTGGAAAGTATTATATAGATGCGGTATACACTTACGACAAATTATCAGCCTAACCAAGTGAGAAACTTATGGCAGCAGCAGAAATCGGTTCGTTTCCGCCCGGCGTGAAACGCTTTTTTCTTTTAGGGGCACCAATTATTGCCCTTATTATTTATTGGATACTTCCGAACACTTATACGGATATCCATAACCAAGTCCTTCCTTTTAATCCTCACGCCAAAGCTTGTTTGGCCGTCGTGGTTTGGATGGTCCTTTGGTGGCTTTTTGAACCGGTTCCGATTCCGGTGACTTCGCTTCTTCCCATTCCGCTCTTTCCCCTATTAGGGATCGCTAAACCTGCGCAGGCAATGGCGCCGTACGCATCAGGTACGATTTTCCTGTTCATGGGCGGTTTTATTCTGGCGATTGCCGTTCAGCGCTGGCGTCTGGATAAGCGCATTGCTTTAACCACATTAAAACTCGTAGGTACCAAGGCGCCTGCGATTGTGGGCGGTTTCCTCTTGGCGAGCGGTGTGCTTTCCATGTGGGTATCCAACACGGCAACCGCGGCCATGATGGTTCCGATTGCGATGGCCGTTCTTTCCTTAGTGCGAGCTAAAAAAGCCGGCGGTCCGATCGATCAGGAAGAAGAAAACTTCAGCGTCGCCATGCTGCTTGCCGTTGCCTATGGTGCCTCTATCGGCGGTATGGCCACCATTATCGGTTCGCCTCCTAACGGCATTTTTGCGCGTTTTATGGAGCAGAACTTCAATGATCCGATTTCGCTTGCGCATTGGATGAAGTATGGCATGCCGCTTACACTTATTCTGCTTCCGCTGTGCTGGTTCCTTCTGACTAAGGTTCTCTTCCGTAAGACCATGAAGGAAATCGAAGGCGGCGCTCAGTGGGTTCAGTCCGAATTGAATAAATTAGGACCGATCGGCAAGGGCGAAATGATCGTTCTGATCGTCTTCTGCTCTGCGATCCTTCTGTGGTCCTTCGGCGGTGTGTTAAGAGGTCTGGATTTCGGCGGCACAAGGCCGTTTGCTTCGCTCTCTGACGCTGCAATTGCGATGATCTGCGCCATCGTGCTGTTCTGTATCCCTGTGAACAGAGACCATATGGTTTTGGATTGGTCGGATATGAAAGAGCTGCCCTGGGGCGTTCTGCTCTTGTTCGGCGGCGGTCTTTCCATGGCTGCCGGTCTGCAGATTACGGAATGCGGTCAGATTATCAGCGCAAACGCAGGCGTTCTAGCCGGACTTCCGCGCTGGGCAATCCTTATCGGTGTGAGCTTGCTCGTGATGCTGGCAAGTAACTTCACATCGAACACGGCGCTTGCCGCAACACTCATGCCGCTCCTGGCTTCCGCGGCTGTTCCGATGGGCGTGCCTGCCGAGCAGCTGCTGATGGTGGCGGCTCTGTCTGCATCCTGCGCATTCATGATGCCGGTCGGAACACCTCCGAATGCGATCGTGTTCAGTACCGGACGCATCAAGATTATGCAGATGGTTTCTGCCGGTGCGGTTCTGACGCTTGTCTCAGTCGTCGTCATTGGACTGTTCGCAGCAACATTCATCAACTAATCTTTTGAACTCGCAGAGGGGGGCCGAGGGCCTCCCTTAATTTTTGTTGCAAAGCCACCGCCATCGGCTGAATGAGGTACGACCGTTTGTTAAAATACGGCCTTCGACCAGGGCTTCCAAATGATTCCAAGACTTAAATTGGTAAACGTCACCAAGCGATACGGGTCAACCGTTGCGAATGACGCAATATCGCTTGAGGTAATGCCGGGGGAAATTTTGTCCGTGCTCGGAGAAAACGGAGCAGGCAAAAGTACCCTGATGAAGATTATCTTC
>URYO01000187.1 GCA_900552195.1 uncultured Sutterella sp.
ATGGTGATCACTGCTTACCTGAGAATGAGTCCTCAGGTAGCGGATAATTATCCCATTAGCCACCAGCCGAAAAAAGATCGGGAAAAAAATAGGAGTTAACGCATGGAATTTCTTATGACTGTCCGCACACTGATTGCAACCACCGTGATGCTGTTTTGCTCATTATGGCTGGCGCGGCAGTTAAAGATCCGTCGTCCCAAACTTCCCGTTTCTGCCGTTTTGATTTTGTCTTTGATCATGCTGTTTGAGCCGGGCATGCTGGCCTTCTTGGTTTGGGTAGTGCACGATATAGCATCCGTTAACGGGGGACTGATGATTCATGCCTATACCTTTGTTAAGGCGGCGGTCGCGATTTATTTGCTTTTCATTCTTCCGTCGATCTGGTTTGCCAGAAGCTTCTATGTTGAAAGCAAAATCGTGACTCTCAAAGCCTTGCGTTTCGCGATCATTCTTCCGGCCGCATTTACAGCCGTCGCATTTATCGAAGTGCCGAAAATGATCTGGCAGGACCGCGCCTCGGAGCTCGTCTCTTCCGGTTTGGAGACGTTCATCGTGGTGGCGGTGATCAACCTGATCCTGCTCGCATTAACCTATCGGTATAAGGTCTCGAATACACCTGCGCAGTGACCTGCCGCCGGAAGCCGTGCATGGCGTAAAACTAAGTAATCAGGCGTTTCAGCCTTTCGTAAAACCTTAGTCCTAACTCCCTGCATGATAAAATCAACCGATTGTCTTATAGACAAAAGAAGTGCGGAATCCTCCGCATTTCTATTTTTTACTTTTATTCGTTTTTAAGAGATTGAAATGGCTATTGAACGCACACTTTCGATTATTAAACCCGATGCAGTTGCCAAAAACGTTATCGGTCAGATCTACTCCCGTTTTGAATCCAACAACCTCAAGATCGTTGCTTCCAAAATGAAGTGGCTTTCCCGTCAGGAAGCCGAAGCTTTCTACGCAGTTCACCGTGAACGTCCCTTCTTCAAAGATCTGGTCGACTTCATGGTTTCCGGTCCCGTTCAGATCCAGGTTCTCGAAGGTGAAAATGCCATCATGAAGAATCGTGAACTCATGGGCGCAACCGATCCGAAGAAGGCTGCCAAGGGCACCATCAGAGCCGATTTCGCTCAGTCTATCGACGCTAACGCTGTTCACGGCTCCGACAGCCCCGAAACAGCTGCTGTTGAAATCGCTTTCTTCTTCCCGCAGATGGACATCTACGCCGGCCGTTAATCGACCGCGCCTGTAGTTTAGTTAGCGACGTAAAGAATATCCCCGCGCAAGCGGGGATAAGACCCGAATATGACAGAAGAAAAGTTGCCTCAGAAAGTGAACCTCCTTGGATTTGACGCCGAGGGGCTGAAGAAGTTTTGTGAAGATCTCGGAGAGAAACCTTTCCGTGCGAAACAGCTTGAGCGTTGGATTCACCGCCGCGGAGCCAGCGATTTTTCTGAAATGACGGATCTTGCTAAATCTTTTCGAGCCAAACTCGAGAAAGTTGCCGAGATTCGGGGGCCCGAAATTATTCGGGATAAGACAGCCGCCGACGGAACTCGTAAGTGGCTGCTTGATGTTGGCAACGGCAACGCCGTTGAGATGGTTTACATTCCTCAGGACGGCCGCGGCACACTTTGTGTGTCTTCTCAGGCCGGCTGTGCGATGAACTGTCTGTTTTGTTCGACGGGTAAGCAGGGCTTTAACCGTAATTTGAAAGCATCGGAAATTATTGGCCAGCTTTGGCATGCCGAACATACTTTGAGAAAAGATCTCGGCATTACCGATGAAAACGAAAGGGTAATTTCCAATGTTGTCATGATGGGTATGGGTGAACCGCTCCAAAATTTGGATGCCGTCATTCCGTCCCTAAAACTGATGCTCGACGATAACGCTTACGGCTTATCACGCCGGCGGGTTACCGTCTCTACTTCCGGCCTGGTCAGGCAGATGGATAAGCTTGCCGAACAGTGCCCGGTCGCATTGGCGGTCAGCCTCCATGCTCCGAACAATGAGCTGAGAGACAAGATCATGCCGATTAACCGCAAGCATCCGCTCGAACAGCTGCTTGCGGCATGCAGGCGTTATTTGGAACACGCTCCGAGAGACTTCATCACGTTTGAATACATTCTCATCGGCGGCGTCAATGATTCACTTGCACAGGCTAAGGAACTGATTACCTTAGTTCAGGACATTCCCTGCAAGTTCAACTTGATCCCCTTTAATCCCTTCCCTGGATCCGGTCTGGAACGCAGTAAGCCCGAAGCGGTCAAGGCTTTTGTTGACCGATTGAACGGTGCAGGTATTGTCACGACTGTAAGAAAGGTTCGCGGCGACGATATCGATGCGGCCTGCGGTCAGTTGGCCGGGGAAATTAAAGACCGTACCAAGCTCGCTGAAAAGAGAGCAAATCGCGAGATAAT
>URYO01000188.1 GCA_900552195.1 uncultured Sutterella sp.
TATTTACTCATTTACATCAGAAAAAGTCGGATATAGAATTTCGTGCAAATAAATTCATTAATAACAACCACCAAAAAGGAGAAAAAGTGCAGTTTTTTCGTAGAAGCATGCTTCAAGTAATGGTGTCGGGTGCACTTTGCTCGGCCCTCCCTTCTATCGCTTTCGCACAGACACAAAAGTTAGCACCTGAATATGACGTGATCGTCATCGGTTCAGGATTTGCCGGTCTAGCCGCTGCCATTTCGGCGGCTGAAAACGGAGCAAAAGTTGCCGTTCTGGAAAAAATGCAGGTCGCCGGCGGCAACTCTTCTCGCTCCGGCGGCATGATGGCTATTCCTGGCTCCTCCGTCCAGAAAGAACAAGGCATCGAAGATTCACCGGCTAAGCTCGCTGCCGATATGAAACGCATCGGCTTAGGTTTAGGCGATCCCGAACACATTAAAGTCGTGACAGAACACGCTGCTCCGACATTTGAGTGGACCAAGAAACAAGGCGTTGTTTGGCGCACCGACTTAACCGGCAAAGGCGGACACTCTGCTCGCCGCTGCCTGATTACTGAAGAAGGCACCGGCCAAGGCATCTTGATCCCGTTCATGAAAAAACTCAAGGAACTCGGTGTTCCTGTCTTGACTGGAATGAAGGTCATTCGTTTAGATAAGAATAAAGACGGTCGAGTCATCGGTGTCACGGCTCTTGAAGATTACAAGTTCGGCAAAGAAGATTCCGGCAAACCAGTTGAGATCAAGGCCAAAGACGGTGTGATCCTCGCCTTCGGCGGCTTCTCGGCTGACGTGGGTTATAGAACTCGTCTCGATCCGAAGTTAACCGGCAATCTGAAAACGACGAATCAACCGGGCGCTACAGCTGAATTGATGCGTGAAGCCAGCCGAATCGGAGCCAATATCATCCAGGCCGACTGGATTCAGTTCCTGCCGAACACTTCGCCGGACGAAGAAGGCATGGGTATGGGCTCGCATTTTGCCAGCGTCGGCGGCTCTCTGTACGGTTTATGGATCAACACCAAGACCGGCAAGCGTTTCACCGACGAATTCGGTGATCGCAAAACGACCACCGATGCTATTTTCAAAGTGCTGGATGCCGGTGGAAAGACAATCTCGGTTACGGACTCTGTCGGCGTTGCCTCTTTCAACAAAGTGCGTCCCGGCGCCATGGATATCTTGAGAAAGAACGGTGCGGTTAAGGAATACGCAACTCTCGATGACTTGGCCAAGGCCTACGGTATCAGTCCCGACGCTCTCAAACAGACCTTTGCCGAATTCAACAAGGCCATCGAAAGCGGAAAAGATACGGAATTCGGACGCAAACTCGATAAGGACATCAAGCCTTTGACGCATGCGCCCTACTACGTCTCTGAAATGAGCCCGAAGATTCACCATACGATGGGAGGCATCGCCACGGACACTTCGACCCGTGTCTTGTCAGTTGTTGACGACAAACCGATTCCCGGACTTTATGCAGCCGGTGAGTGTACAGGCGGCATCCACGGTGCGGTCAGAATTGGTGCAAATGCAGTAATGGACTGCTTGGTCAACGGCAAATTAGCTGGTGAAACCGTGATGAAAGACGCTAAAAAATAATATTAGCTATTAATAATTAGAGGACTGCCGTAGAAAAACTCCGGCAGCTTAATTTTTTTCTTTTGCTAAAGGGCGCGGTTTGGCTGCAGTTGGTTTTTCCGGAGGTTCGCGGAAGAGCGCCAAGATATGCCTCATCGAAAGAATGGGATGCTTGAGCAGCAGCTTCGGACCGGAAAAAGCCATAATTTCTTTGGCCCTCTCCTTGTATCTTTTCCCATAGCAGTGGATATTGCATTTTGCGCAGACGGGCTTCTTCTCTCCGAACGGACAGCAAGCCAGTCTTTTCACGGAATATAAATAGAACTCCTCGCATTCAGGACAGAGCCCTTCTTTGGTGTTGTGATGAGCGTGGCAGTAAATCTCGGTCATGATGCGAATCGTCTCAACATCCTTAGCGATATAAGGAAGTTTGAGCTGCTGTTCGCGTTTTTCGCTGAGATTTAACTTTTTAAGTTCATATTCCAACATCTGACACTCACCAAAATACAAGGAGAAATACAGAATCTTCAGGTCGAGCTTAGGAGCGACTGCTTAAAATTTTATTAAGTATTGAGAATGATTTGCATTTGAAAAAGTTTCAGAATGTTATTTCTCCGATTAATCAGCAAACATTCAGGCATTCAAAGCACAATACGATTATTCGTCTGTGGATAACCGTTTCTGCGGGTATTGCCATAG
>URYO01000189.1 GCA_900552195.1 uncultured Sutterella sp.
GCGTCGGTAGAGTCGTTGAGCCCCTGACGCATGCCGTTGGCGCAAGCCGGTCCTCTTTTGCCGCGAGGAGAAATTCCTTTAGAAAGCGCGGCTGCATCGATGCACGGCTCTTCCGGAACGATATCGACTAACACCCAATGAATAAAGCTTGTTCTCGGGGCGTCTGCCGGAATGGTTTCTCCTTCGACATTAGCTTTAGAGAAATCAGCAGGAACATCGTTGTCTTCGCAAATGACGATTAACGACTTTGTTCCGAGAGGCGGGTTAGACCAGGCAATCTGAGGATTTCGGTTGCCTGCCGGCAGAGTGTGTTCTTTTCCCATCGGGTCGGGTTTTGCATAGGCGAAACCTTCAGGAATGGGCTTGCCGTCTTCAAAAGAGTCGCTCCAAACGCGAAAAATCGTATCCATCATCTTCAGTCTTTCTTCTTCGGGTAACAGAGGCGGAAAGTCACCGGACCGTCGTTAACGAGGCTAATCTGCATATGGGCACCGAACACGCCTGTCACCGGGTTAAAGCCGAGGATCCGGAGCTTCTCGAGAAAACGCTCATAAAGGGCCTTTCCGAGGGCGGGGTCTGCTGCCGGAGAAAAGCTCGGGCGCGTACCGCTGTTGGTGTCGGCAGCCAGCGTGAACTGGGATGCCACGAGAATTCCGCCGCCGACGGTTTTCAGGCTCAGGTTCATCTTGCCGTCGACGTCACTGAAAACTCTATAGCCAACGACTTTTTCTGCGAGGGCATCGGCGTACTCGAGCTTATCGTTTTTTTCTCCGCAGACTAAAACCATTAAGCCCTGTCCGATACTTCCGCGGAATTCGCCGTCGGCAGTAATTGACGCTTCCGAGACGCGTTGAATCAATGCAATCATGGCAGGGTTACTTCAGTGTAACCTTCGCCCATTTTCTCTTGCCGACCTGAAGCGTATAGGTTCCGGGCTGGACCTGAAGGCCCTTATCCGTGACCTTTTCGCCGTTCAAATGAACACCGCCTTGGGTGACATTGCGGCCGGCTTCAGTGGTAGACGGTGCCAAACCGGCTTCTTTGATGAGCTTGAGGATGCCCATCGCTTCGCCTGCGTTTTCGAGTGTGACTTCAGGAATATTTTCAGGAACGGCACCCTTGCGGAAGCGGTTGATGAATTCCTGTTCAGCTGCGTCGGCAGCTTCTGCATTGTGGAAGCGCGTGACGATTTCTTTGGCCAGCATGACCTTGGCGTCGCGCGGATTACGGCCGGCTTCGCACTCTTTCTTGAGCTGCTGAATTTCTTCATTGCTTCTCATAGAGAGCAGGTCAAACCAGTTCCACATCAGGTCATCGGACAAGGACATGACTTTTCCGAACATTTCGTTCGGTTCTTCGGTGATGCCGATGTAGTTGTGTTTGGATTTGCTCATCTTGTTGACGCCGTCCAAACCGACAAGCAGAGGCATCGTAATGATGCACTGGGCCTCCTGGTTGTATTGACGCTGAAGCTCACGGCCGACCAAAAGGTTGAAACGCTGGTCGGAGCCGCCGAGTTCGACATCGGCTTCAAGCTCAACAGAGTCGTATCCCTGCATCAGCGGGTAGATCAGCTCGTGCATGGCAATCGGAGCCTGAGAAGCAAAACGCTTGGCGAAGTCGTCGCGTTCAAGCAGACGGGCGAGCGTATAGCGGGAGGCGAGTTTGATGAAGCCGGCCGAGCCTAATTTATTGCACCATTCGGAGTTAAAACGAACTTCGGTTTTGTCTTTGTCCAAAACTTTGTAGGCCTGATCGAGATAAGTCTTAGCATTGGCCTCGATCTGTTCACGAGTCAGCGGCGGACGAGTGGTGTTGCGGCCGGAAGGATCACCGATCGCGCTGGTGAAGTCGCCCACAAGGAAGATCACCGTATGACCGAGGTTTTGGAATTGACGAAGTTTGTTCAAGACGACGGTATGACCCAAATGAATGTCGGGAGCCGTGGGGTCAAGACCTAATTTAATTCTCAGAGGTTTACCGGTTGCTTTCGAACGAGCCAGCTTTTGTTCGAGCTCTTCTTCAACGAGGAGCGTGTCTGTGCCGCGTTTAATCAGCGCCATCGCTTCCTTAATATCTTCCGTTACCGGAAACTTTTTTGCCTGAGCAGTATCTGTCATTTTTAGAAAAATCCTGAATTATGTAGGTGGTACCCCGTGAAGACTTGAGAAAATTAATGTTTTATAATCAATCGACTCAAATCCGAAGGGCAGATTTCCAAAACAGCCCTTATTCTACTTTCTCTGCCCGACATTGTCAGATATC
>URYO01000190.1 GCA_900552195.1 uncultured Sutterella sp.
ACGGAAGAATTTTATGGCCTTACTTTTGAAGTGAATAAACATGTATTGATTCCACGTCCGGAAACAGGGGAGTTGGTTTATTTCTCTCCTACGGGAAACACTAAGAAAGCGGTTTCTTCGATCGGGGAGCTGCCGTGTGTCACTGTCAAGACCTTCGATATCACAGGCAACGTAGAAGTTCCGGAAACCGATCTCAGCGGTTTTGATTTTGTCGTTTTCGGGGCGCCGGTTTATGCAGGACGAATCCCAGCCTGCAGCGTAGATCGTTTTGAAAGGATGAAAGGAAGCGGTACTCCTTGTGCGTTAGTGCTTACTTACGGCAATCGGGCTTACGAAGATGCCCCAAGAGAGCTTGGTGACATTGCTGAGGCTAACGGCTTCAGGATCAAGGGAGTGGCTACAATGGCGTCCCAACATACTTATGGGCAGATCCAGTTAGGTCGTCCGAACAAAGACGACATTGCCGAGCTTCAGGAATTCTATTTTCATATGCTGGCCAAAGCTGAGGAGCCTGAGACAGTGATTCCTCCGGGAAATTATCCTTATAAGGTCGTTGAAACTAAAGCCAAATTTAAACCGACGACCAACGGTAATTGCTTGGCTTGCGGGATGTGTATCAGAGATTGTCCGGTCGGAGCGATCGAAGAAGATATCAAGACGGTAAACGACAACTGTATCGGTTGTATGCGCTGCGTTAAGAATTGTCCGATGAAAGCGAAGTCGGTTGTTGCAGATGCATTCTCAGATTTTGAAAAACTCCTCTCGGAACGCCTCAAGAACCGTAAAGAAAACGAATTCTTTGTGTGAGGATTGGCGTACCTCAGGCGGCTGAACTTAAGGCCAACTGAGAAGCAACTCGGAGAAAAAACAAACCCGGCGTATCGAGAAGAACGCCGAGTTTGAAATTGCTGGGGATCGATTAGCGGTGAGAAACTCTTCTGACCATCCAATCGCCGAAGCTCTGCAGACTTTGGACGAAGACAATCAAAATGATGACAACAGCTGCCATGACTTCAGGCATGAAGCGCTGATATCCGTAACGAATACCCATGTCGCCTAAACCGCCGCCGCCAACGGCGCCGGCCATAGCGGAGCTGCCGACCAAAGCAACAAAGGCGATGGTGAGGCCGGCAAGGATGCCGGGCATCGCTTCCGGAAGAAGCACTTTGCAAATAATCTGAGTGTTCGTAGCGCCCATGGACTGAGCAGCTTCAATCAGTCCCTTGTCGACTTCACGCAGACTGGTTTCGACCAGACGAGCGATGAGCGGAGCAGCGGCAATCGTCAGGGGAACGATAGCAGCAACGGTACCGATGGAAGAGCCGACGATTAAGCGCGTAAACGGAATGATGGCAACCAAAAGAATGATGAACGGCGTCGAACGCACGGCATTCACAGCAGTGCCGATGATGCGGTTGACGTACGGCTTGGGCATGATGCCTTTGGGAGACGTAACGAACAGGAAGACGCCCAAAGGAATACCGATCGCAGCGCCGAGTCCGCCGCTCACGCCGACCATCAGAATGGTTTCAAGGAAAGATTCCCAAAGAAGATTGATGATGTTAGATGACATTTGTGAGCTCCTCGACGCGAACGCCTCTTTCGGCGATGTAGTTCAATGCCAGATGGAAGTTTTCTGTAGTTCCTTCCATCACGATCGTGAGAGTGCCGTAGCTTTCGCTTTGGATCTCATCCACCTGTCCTAAGAGGATGTTGAAGTCCAGATCGAATTTGGAGCAGGCGCGGGAGAGGACCGGTTCGGTCGTTGAGCTGCCGACGAACGTCAAACGAATGAGATGATTCTTGCGTCCGTTTTCTCCCGGCGTGTTCAGAACTTTCTTCACACGCTCGACCATGCTTGCCGGAATTGTGCGGGCAGCAAGAGCCGTGCCGAGCATCGCCTGAGTAACTTCGTTCTTCGGGTCGCGGAAGACCTCGAGCACGTCGCCTTCTTCGACAACGACGCCTTTATTCATCACGACGACGCGATTGCAGATCTGTTTCACTACGTCCATTTCGTGCGTGATCATGACGATCGTCAGACCGAGCTCCTTGTTAATCTTCTTGAGGAGCTGAAGCGTTGCCTGAGTGGTTTCCGGGTCAAGAGCAGAAGTGGCCTCGTCGGAAAGAAGAATCTTCGGATCGGAAGAAAGCGCACGAGCAATGGCTACGCGCTGTTGCTGCCCGCCGGAGAGGGAGTCTACGTCGCGGTCCTCATAGTCCGTCATGCCCACCAT
>URYO01000191.1 GCA_900552195.1 uncultured Sutterella sp.
CCGCATGCAAACTTGCTTTTTGCCATGAATAAATACTATTCAACGGTAAAAGACAATTCCTGCGGTAAATGTACTCCTTGCCGAAGCGGCTCAATCATCATTTCTCAGGCGCTGGAAAAAGCATTGAGAGGAGACCCGATTAATTGGGAAAATCTTATCGATATCGCCCGCATGATGAGAAATACGAGTTTCTGTGGGGTGGGTCAGACTTCGCCGGTAGCTTTAATTGAAGCGATCAAAGCTTTTCCCGAAGATCTAAAACTCGTCCCGCTTCCTGATATGCCATGGGGCGACTATGAAGTAATGACGGCTCCCTGCATTGAAGCCTGCCCGGCGCACGTCAACGTGCCTCGTTATATTGATTACATAAAGGCAGGACGTACGGATTACGCTACGGGTGTAGTTCTTCGTCACTACCCGTTAGTCGGCTCCTGCGGACGAGTCTGCGTCCGTCTTTGCGAAAAGGCTTGCAGACGAAATCGTCTGGAGGGAGCTGTCGACATCAAGAATCTGAAGCGTTATTGCGCTGACTCATTGGGGTACACCGTTGACAAAATGTTCGAAGGTGCCGCCGCAGAACCGAGCGAATTCTCTCCCAGAATCGCAATTATCGGCGCCGGTCCCTCCGGACTCACATGCGCATATCATTTGCTGCTGAAAGGCTACAAAGTTGAAGTGTTTGAGGCACAGCGAAAGGCCGGGGGGATGGCTTTAGTCGGTATCCCTCAGTATCGTTTGCCGAAAGATATTCTATTGGCTGAAGCCAATACGATTGAGCAGTTGGGCGGTAAATTTCATTACGGCAGGCGTTTAGGGAAAGACTTCATATTAGATGACCTTTTTAACGAGGGATTTAATGCTGTTTTTATAGGGGTCGGCTGTGCCAAGGGTATGAAACTTGGATTCCCCGAGGACAATGAACAAATTGAAGGCTATTACAACGGCTTGGATTTTCTTCTTCAGGTTGAACGCGGCGTCGTAGAAGGTGAGGCTCCTTCCTTCTCCGGAGACTTTGTGGTTGTCGGCGGCGGCAACGTTGCAATGGACTGTTCTCGCTCTGCTGTGCGTATGACCGACGGCAAAGTTCATGTCATATATCGAAGAACTGAAGCTCAAGCTCCGGCAGATCCTTTGGAAATCAAGGCGGCTAAAGAAGAGGGCATCGAATTCCATTTCCTGACAGCTCAAAAAGAACTGGCGCTCGAAAACGGTAAAGTTACCGGACTTCGCTGCATCAAACTTCGCGAAGGCGCGCCTGAAGCCAACGGCAGAAGAAAGCTTATCGAGATTCCGGGTACGGAATTTGTCATTCCTTGCTCCAATGTCATCAGTGCTATCGGACAGCGAATTGATCAAAGTATTTTTGAACAGAAAGACAATATTCTGTTTGATAAGCGCGGCAACATTTCCGTGACGGAATCATTGGCTACAAGCCGTCCCGGCGTATTTGCGGGCGGAGACTGTGCCACCGGACCGACCACGCTGATCGGAGGTATGGCTCAGGGTCAAACAGCTGCCGAATCTATTCATGAATATCTAACCCGAGGTTCCGTCGGTTTTGAACCGCGATCACGCATGACTCAGATGATTAAGAAATGCAATCTTCTTGAGGAGACTGAACCCGTTCTTCCGACCATTCATCAGGATCGTCAGCAGATGCCGGAACTGGCGCCCGAAATTCGCGCCCATAACTTTGAAGAAGTCGAACTCGGTTTAACTTCAGAAGAAGCCAAGAAAGAAGCCGAACGCTGCATGCGCTGCTACCGCCTTTTCGGCGTTGTGACCCAACTGCCGATTCCCGGTTTTAACCAAAAGGCTCAATAAGAAAAAGGAGAATAGAAATGAGAGCCTATATCAACAACAAACCTTTTGATTTTGATCAAGAAATTACAATTTTAGAAGCGGCCAGACAGATGGGGTTCTTTATCCCGACGCTTTGTGCTTTTAAACCGCTTTGTCATACACCCGGGACGTGCGCGGTTTGTATTGTCCGTGTAAAAAGGGCCGACGGTCAGGAACTTACGCTCACCAGCTGCAAGACACCTTTGGAGGACGGAATGGAAGTGGACACCATTTCCTCTCAGGTCAAAAAAATGCAGCGAACTCAGGTAGCCTTGATCTTCGCAGATCACGACATGGATTGTGTGACCTGCGGTCGTTACGGAAATTGTGAACTTCTTCAGCTTGCTCGCAACTTAGGAGTACAGAAGGCGCCGTTTACCGGTAAAT
>URYO01000192.1 GCA_900552195.1 uncultured Sutterella sp.
GCAGTCGGTTTTCCGCGTCTTAAGTCGCTCTCGTCAACGACGTCGTCATGCAGAAGACTGGCTGTGTGCACATATTCAATCATCGTAGCAAGGAAGATATGTTCCTTTCCTTGGTAACCGAGCGCGCGGGCAATGAGCATTAAGACGATCGGACGCATCCGTTTGCCGCCGGCTGTAACGATGTAGTCGCTTATCTTTTTAATCAGCGGAATGTCACTCTGAAGATCATCAATAACTTCCCGATCCACGGCGAGTAAATCTTCCGAAATCGGGGCGATGATTCTCTGAACGGCGGCTGCTACTTGACTCATTGAAAAATTCCTATGGGTGCTAAATAAAACAAAGTCAAATATTAACTATTTTTCTGTGATTGCTGATACTAAAAGACACAAAAACGAGATTTTTTCGAGAATTCAAAGCGAAAATCCGTTCGGCTTTGAGAAAAACAAAAAAACATCTTTAACCGTTTGACTATACGAAATTTTTCGAGCATAATCTCGCACTCTGCGCGTTAAGTTATTTGAGCAAACAAAAAGGCTTCAGCAGAACGCAGACTGCATTGAAGTGTTAAAGGTATATACATGTACGCAATTATTAAAACCGGCGGCAAACAGTACACTGTTGCTGTTGGCGACAAGGTTAAGGTCGAAACCCTCCCGGGTGACGTTGGCTCCCAGATCAAACTCGTGGAAGTCCTCGCTGTTAAGAACGACGAAGGCCTTAAGCTTGGTAATCCGACGATTCCCGGCGCTTTTGTTACTGCCACAGTTCTGTCTGAAGGACGTCATGAAAAAGTTCGTATTTTCAAGTTCCGTCGTCGTAAACACTCCATGAAGAGTGCTGGTCACCGTCAGAACTACACCGAACTCAAGATTGATGAGATTTCGGCCTAATTGGATTTTTAAGTAAGAGGTATTTGAAATGGCACATAAGAAAGGCGGCGGATCTACACGTAACGGCCGCGATTCCAACGCACAACGTCTTGGCGTTAAAGTTTTCGGCTCCGAAATGATTCAGCCGGGCGCTATCATTGTTCGTCAGCGCGGTACCACATTCCATGCCGGTGAAAACGTCGGTATGGGCCGTGACCACACTTTGTTTGCTAAAGTTGCCGGTAAGGTCGAGTTCGTTGTTCACGGACGTCTGAACCGTCACTACGTTAACGTTGTTCCGGTTGCTTAATTAGACCGCGAATCAAACAAAGAAGCGCCCCATTCCTAGCAGGGAACGGGGCGCTGATTTTTTTCTACGGCTATCATCAACTCCATACCTAATAAGTCCTTGCGGACAGGAAATAAAAAAATGAAATTTGTAGATGAAGCGAAAATTGAAGTTTTTGCGGGTAAGGGCGGAAACGGCGTTGCTTCCTTCCGACGCGAAAAATTTATTCCCAAAGGCGGCCCTGACGGCGGAGACGGCGGACGCGGCGGCTCTATTTATGCCGTGGCCGACAGAAATCTGAATACTCTGATCGACTACCGTTATACACGTAAATTCCAAGCTAAGAACGGTGAAAACGGCCGCGGCAGTGACTGCTACGGCAGAGGCGCTCCCGATATCGAACTTCGTGTTCCGGTAGGAACGGTGATTACAGACTTGGATACCGGTGAAACAATTGCCGACTTGGATAAAAACGGTGAAAAAGCCCTTCTTGCTAAAGGCGGTAAGGGCGGTTTAGGCAATCTGCACTTTAAAACCTCCACCAACCGTGCTCCTCGTCAATGCACACCGGGAGAACCCGGTCAGGAAAGAACGCTCAAGCTTGAGCTGAGAGTTTTGGCTGATGTCGGTCTGTTGGGCCTTCCGAATGCGGGTAAGTCCACACTGATTTCTGCGGTTTCTAATGCCAAACCCAGAATCGCTGATTATCCCTTCACAACGCTGCATCCGCATCTTGGCGTTGTCCGTGCGGGTCCTGAATCCAGCTTTGTGATTGCCGATATTCCCGGTCTGATCGAAGGCGCTTCCGAAGGTGCCGGTTTAGGCCACCAGTTCCTGCGTCATCTTTCCAGAACCAGCTTGCTCCTGCACGTCATTGATGTGGCTCCTCTCGATACCGAAGAAGATCCTATCGCAGCCGCTCGCGCCATTGTTGAAGAGCTGAGAAAGTTCGATCCGGCCTTAGCCGAAAAGCCGCGCTGGGTTGTTCTCAACAAGATGGACCTGGTTCCTGAAGAAGAAAGGGCCAATGTTGTGAACAAGTATCGCGAAGCCTTT
>URYO01000193.1 GCA_900552195.1 uncultured Sutterella sp.
CGATAATCTGATCGTTTCACTGAATACCCAAATACGTAGTCTCCGCCGTCAGGAAGAGGCTACTACCAACCGGCTGGCATCCAACCCGAACCAGGCAAAGTATTTGCTGTCGGTGGAACGCCAGCAGAAAGTAAAGGAAGAACTTTATCTCTATCTGCTACAAAAGCGTGAAGAAAACGAACTCTCACAAGCATTTACCGCCTACAACACCCGCCTGATTACCGCTCCGCGCGGCAGTATGTTTCCTACCGCTCCCCGCAAGATGAATATCCTGTTGGTGGCATTTGCCGTAGGATTACTGGTTCCGGCAGTAGGTATCTTCATGAAGGAGAACATGAATACCAAAGGGCGAGGTCGGAAGGACCTGGAAAATCTGAGCATCCCATTCATAGGCGAGATTCCCCAATACTCCGGCACAAAGAAAAAATGGTGGGAATTCAAGCACCGGAAGCGGCAGGACATGAAAATCATAGTAGTGAATGAGGGTTGGCACACTCTTTCAGAATCCGGAGAGCCAGTTCTTTGCGCTCGGTGTGGAAGAGGAAATGGCATTTAAGCCTGAGTCCAGAGGTATGCATCCCGATAAGATCCGTGATCTCATCGCGAAGACTTCTCAGCGCTTCGGCTTGAATTCCGTTTTAAAGAATACGATCCATGAACTTTCTCAGGGACAAAAACAGAAAGTCGGCTTGGCTTCCCTGATGATGGAACCGCTGCAGGTCTTGATTCTGGATGAACCGACAGGAAACCTCGATCCGGAATCTACGATGGATTTGGCCGAGGAGATTCTGCGGTTAAAAGAGAAGGGCGTTGCTGTCCTGATTGTCGACCATCGCTTGTACTGGTTAAAAGACGTTGCTGACCGCGTCTGCGTGATGGAAAAAGGAAGAATCGTCCAGGAGGGCACTTTTGATGATCTCAGCGACGAAGTCCGAGAACGCTACGGATTAAGAAAAGTCGATGTTGAAGATAAAAGACACGAACTTCTGTCGTTGTCCGAGGGCAAAGAAACCGTAATGAAGGTCTCGGATCTTTCGTTTGCTTACCCGAGAAAGCCGAAGATTTTTAACGGCACCGACCTGGAACTGCGCAAAGGTATAACAGGGCTTTTCGGCCCGAACGGTACCGGCAAAACGACTTTGGCCCGGATTCTCACAGGTTTAAATAAACCAACCCAAGGGACACTAGAAATAAGAGGCAAGAAGGTCAAACCTCAGGAATGCCTTAAGCATGTCGCGGTGGTTCTGCAGAATGCAGACCACCAGCTGTACATGCGGACGGTTTTTGATGAACTTCTGACCAGTCTGGAAGCGGCCGGTTGCCGCGGCGGCAAGCAAGCCGCCGAGGAGCTGATGCAGCTTTTTGACCTGACAGAACTCAGAGATCGTCATCCTCATTCACTTTCCGGCGGGCAGCAGCAAAGGCTCGTGATTGCCTGCGCGTTTGCCAAAAAACCGGACGTGATTATTTTGGATGAACCGACAAGCGGCTTAGACGGAGCAAATCTTCATCGAATTGCCGGAGCCTTACGACAGCTTTCTGACGAAGGCAAAGCCGTTCTTGTCATCACTCATGATTTGGAGCTCGTGGACATGGTGTGCGACAGCGCGATCCGACTCCCGCTTCAAAAAACAAATCTTTCAGCAACTCTTCAATAAATTAGATCGGAAAACCTATGACAACAATCGTTGAACAGCAGAACAAAATTAATGAACTTTTAAACGGCGGCCGTCCCGTCACACTGGAGACGATTGCTCAGGCACTCTCCGTGACCGCTCAGGAAGCCGCACACCTTCTTCCCGAAGGTTCTGCCACCTTTGCTCCGGGCTCCGATTTTGAAAGCGTTTGGGCCTCGATCGCCGAATGGGAAAAAATCACTTTCATTGTGACTGCTCACGGCAACGTCATCGAGGTTGAGACCAAACTCGTGACGGGTAAAGCAGCCATGGGCTACTACAATCTGATGGGAGGCAAGAGCCCGCTTCAAGGTCACTTTAAGTACGGCGACATTTCCGAGATCGGCTTTGTGACTATGCCGTTCTTGGGCCGTGAAAGCCACTTCGCCGGAAGTTGTAAAGAAAGCGGCGAAGTTGCTTACTCCATGTACGTCCATACTGAAAAAGCAACACCGCCAAAGAAACATCCTTACCCTCATTGAACAGTTCGATGCGTTTGACAGTTT
>URYO01000194.1 GCA_900552195.1 uncultured Sutterella sp.
ACACAAAACTCAGCATTTCCTCTACTTTCCAGACTACATCTTCTTAACAGACTAAATAATGGGTACTATCATGGGCGACATCCCCAATGTAGGCGAGATAAGTAGCCATTTTGGAGGATGAGAAACTTTATGCATTAGTATCAACCTCTACACATTTTTGAGTTAGCATTCTTTTGTTCAAAACTTGTAAGAGCAATTTCTAAAGAGGTTATTGTGAATTTGAAATCTATTACTGCTCAATCAGTCGTTGCTTTGTCCCTTGTGTCCGTCTGCTCAATGAGCCAAGCGGGTTTTCTGGACAACCTGTTCTCGAGCTCAACAAAAGAACCCGTTGCTCTTTCTACGACAACTCAGGAGATCATGAAAAATCATCCCGTTTGGGTGATTGACGGAAAAGATACTTCCGCTTGGTCTGTCGTTGAAGGGAAAAAGCCGCGCCGCGGAGCAGCTCCGCTGCTGCTGAAGCAAGACAGAGGTGACCTTGGTCTGATTCCGGCTCAAACAGATGCCGGCTACATTGCAACCAAAACCGAAAAGATCTCTCTTTCTTATCCGACCAGCATCGTCTTCGAAAAGAATGGCACCGCTCTCCTTAAGTTCGGTGCAAGCAAGAGCCCCGTCCAAATCGGTATCAAGCTTCGTGCCTTCGACGTCAGCGGATTAAAGATGTCCGAATTCCTGAAAAACCGCAAAGGCGAACCTCTTGCCGAAGCTGAGAAAGTCGGTAATGAAGTTTTCCCGGCCGGATCTATTGCCTACAAGGCCGACACAACCTTCCTGAATGACGAAATGGTCATTCCGATCAACCAGAACTTCACAAGCGCCTCCACCAGCGACGAACTGCTGAAGAATTTCTCTTCCATTCCGTTCTGCCTCAAACGCGTCTCCGGCCACGCCTACGGCATTATGTTTGATAAAGCCGATCCGAAGGCTGTGAGCGGCACTTTCCGCGTGACTCCGGTTAAGAGAGAAACCATGTTCTGCACCCCGACAGGTGAAGCCCCAGTTGCGACCGGTAAATGGAACGTTGTCAACAACGGCCGCTCTCATGCTGTCGTGCTGACCATGCCGAAGGAAGTCACACCTGCTGAATACGGTATTGAAGAACAGGAAAGCGGCGTCTCCAAGATGGCTTTCGTGGCCCCGGGCAAAGGCGACAAGATTTTCCGTCCGGGCAAATTCTTTGCTAAAGGAACTACTCTGGAAAGCCGTCGTTTCTTCTTCAACACAACAGCTGCCGAAGCTATTCTTAAAGCAGCCAAGTAGTTAGAAAAAATCAGAGTTTTCTGATTTTCAAGCCCGTTTCCTGTCGTGGGAGACGGGTTTTATTTATGCCGCTACTCAGTAAGAAAAAATCCTGAACTCAGTAATGAAATTCAGGATTCTTGTTTTTGAATTTTAGTTTCTACGAGAAAAACTCTCTGTCTTCATCGGGGAACGATTCGACATCTGCCCAGCCTGCTTTGCCGTAGGCATAGCGGAAAATATCCGCTCCCTGCTCACGGATCAAAGCTGTATCGCTTAACGTGCGACGCCAAACTTTCGCTCCTGCCAAGCCCGTCAGCAGTCCGTGCATATGCCGGCAGCAGGCCCGCAGAGAATGATCATCCGGCTTAATGAAGCGAACATACTCTTCCATGGCGTCGATCACTCGATCGCGCGTCACGGGAGCGTGTTCGTCGTTGTAAAGGCGGGCATCAACATCAGTGAGAAGCCACGGTGTGTAATAAGCGGCTCGACCCAGCATAACGCCGTCCACGTGTTTGAGTTCGGCTTCACATTCGCCTAGATCCTGAAGCGCGCCGTTAATGACAATGATCGCTTCCGGAAAATCTTTCTTAAGCTGATAAACCACTTCTCTGCGAAGCGGCGGGATTTCACGGTTTTCTTTTGGCGACAATCCCTTCAGCCATGCATTACGGGCATGAACAATAAAAACACGAACGCCGGCATTAAATAACGTACCGACAAAGTCACGCACAAAACCGTAATCATTATTGGCATCAATACCGACGCGATGTTTGATGGTGACTGGCAGATGAGTTGCGTCCTGCATACATATCGATGAATTTGCGGATAATATCATTATAAGGCATTTCCATGATGGCCGGGATGCGTGACA
>URYO01000195.1 GCA_900552195.1 uncultured Sutterella sp.
GTCGAGTCCGATCGTGAAAGGTTGCATTCTGGAGCGGCCAAAGGTGATTTTCAATAAAAAGACGGGCAAGTACGTGAAGCCAAAGGCGAAGCCCCGCTCAAGGAAAATCTTGCGGCAGGTCTTCTCGGACTGGCCAGCTGGACGCCGGACAAGCCGCTGCAGGATCCTTTCTGCGGTTCGGGCACGATCATCATTGAAGCCGCCACGATTGCTTGCAATATGGCTCCGGGTCTGAACCGCCGCTTCGGCTTTGAGCGCTTCCGCGGATTTGATTCCACAGCTTGGCAGCGCATCAAGAAAGAAGCCCGTAGGGTGGTGAATTTTGATGTTCCGGTGAATTTGGCCGGAAGCGACATCTCGACATTAATCGTCGACCGTGCTCAGAAGAATGCCGTCTTAGCCGGTATTTCTCAGTGGGTCAACGAAGGCAAGGTTCGCTTCACCGCCTGTGACGCCCGTGAAGTACAGCCTTCCTCTGAAACGCCGGGTTTGATCGTGACCAACCCGCCGTACGGTGAGCAATCCAATCCGAAATCTGCCAGCGTTGCTTCCATGATGAAGAACGTGGCCGATAACCTGAAACGCAATTTTGCGGGCTGGACGGTTTGGATGCTCACGAGCGACCGCGAGCTGACTCGTCAGATGCGGCTCAAAGAGTCTAAAAAAATCGTTTTCTTCAACGGCCCCCTCGAGTGCCGTTTCTTCCGCTTCGCCATGACAGCGGGATCCAACCGAAAGGAAGATGTCTCTCGAAAGGAAACTTCTTCTGATTAATAAATCATCGAGGATAACCTCAACAAGGAAAATAAGATGGACACTAAAGATTTTGATGTAGTAGCCATGAGAACCGATCTTCATCAGATCCCGGAACTCGGCTTCAACGAACACAAGACCAGTGACTACGTCGCTGCCAAACTGAAGGAAATGGGTCTTGAACCGATCCGCGGCATCGGCGGAACCGGTGTCGTTGCCTACATTGACGGTACAGAACCCGGACCCACAGTCATGCTTCGCGCCGATATGGACGCTCTTCCTTTTGTCATCGACGGAAAGGATGCCTGCATCCACGCCTGCGGCCATGACTCTCACACAGCCATGGTTCTGGCCACTGCCGCCAAACTGATCGGCCACGTTAAAAAAGGCCGCGTGAAACTCTTCTTCCAGCCTGCTGAAGAAACCCTCTTCGGTGCTCTGAAGTCTTATGAAGACGGTGTTTTGGATGACGTCGACTACGCTTTCGGCGCTCACGTTCGTCCGATCCAGGACATTCCTGACGGCACGGTCTGCGCTGCTGTTCGCCATACTTCCAGCACATTCTGCATCGTCGAACTCAAGGGCAAAGTCGCCCACGGTTCTCGTCCGCACCTCGGCGCCAGCGTTGTCGAAGCAGCTGTTCTCGCAACCAATGCCGTGAACTCCATCTGGGTCAACCCGAACAAGGCTTGGTCCGCTAAGGTCACTTCCATTAACTGCGCTTCCACAGCAACCAACATTATCCCGGACAAAGGCAAGATGATTCTTGACATCCGCGCCCAGGATAATGGAACCATGACCGAACTGCTTGAAAAACTCAAGACAGCGATCACCAATGCATGTGCATGTGTCAACGTTACCTGCGAAATCACATTCCCGGGCGGCGTGATTCCTGCAGCCGTTTACGACGAAGACTTAGTCGACCAAGTCCGCAAGACCATCGGTGAAGTACTCGGTGAAGACAAAGTTGCTAAAGACTGCGGTGGCGGCGGAGAAGACTTCCACTACTTCAAACAGAAGAAACCTGAACTTCACGCTGCATACATCGGCGTCGGCACCGGCGTTACACCTGGCCTGCATGATCCGCGCATGATCATGAACCCCGAATCTCTGAGAAACGGTGTCAAGGTTTTGGAAAGATTGATTCTTAATGTTGTCGGCTAATTCGAATAACAGATAGGATTCGGAAGGAGGCTCCGGCCTCCTTTTCTTTTAGGAACGTTTGACGCTTCGAACCGAGAAAGAGAATCTTTCAGCCA